>NZ_JBKORF010000051.1:0-91442 GCF_047314685.1 Shewanella sp. BJSY2023SW001 | reverse complement strand
GCGACATGCTTACGAGCGAGAGCCAGGGATGGCGAACTGGCCCTTGTGCATGGATGCACTTGCTCCACGACTTTAGGCCGCTGGCACAGCGGCTATCATGGCTTTAAGTCAAAACTCATCAATAAACTAGGTCTTAGCTTCTGGCTAAGCAGCCGCCAATCACCTGCGGTGCGCCTTTCGCACAGGCGATCCTGTGACATGGCGTGAATACGTCCATGTAGCCTCGACGAAAACGTCCCTGTTTTCGACGGTCACAGTTCCGCCTGTGCCTGGAAATGAGGTGTATGTTTGTAGAAATATAAGCAATTTTAAGCAACGTTATTTTTGCAGAATTGCACCAATACCCCCTTCGGAGCCGCCGCTGGCGTTGTTGCAAATTGGCGTAGCCTAGACAGGTGAGTTGACGCAGTGCACAAATGGGGCTTATTCGCAGCTTATTCGCCCTTTCCTAAGCCCCTTTGTTGTTGATTGGTTTTCTTGAGATTAAGCCAAGATTATTTCCATTTATCTCTGAGGAACTCAGGCTCCATATATTCGTCCGGATAACGTCTCTTGCTGTCCCGGCGGCGTTGTTTGACCCGTTTGTTCTTTTGCTTGCCTCTGACATGATCTCCCCATGGAGTATCATCGTCGTCGAAATCATAGTGGTTTGACATGATCCATTTCCAATAACACAGTGCATATAGGTTGCACCGCTCCTTTTTACCTAAAGCGCCGGTCAAGCTAAAGTGAGAAATTTAGCGTCTCAAGGTAAAAATTATTGCATGTCTGTCCACGATTCCCTGTCTCGACTCCCTTCGGGTATTAACCTGACTCTTGCTAGCCTTGTTTACGAAAACGAACAACAAACATCCCATCGGCATTGGCTTCAAAGGGCCAAATCGTCAAATACTGCGTCTGTTCACCGCTGAATGGGTGGCTGAGCGTTTCCAGAGTAAACTCGGGCCGCTTGGCCAGGAAGGCATCGACCACCTGGCGGTTTTCGCTGTCCGCCAGTGAGCAGGTGGCGTAAACCAAAGTACCTCCTGGCTTGACTGCATCGCTGGCGCGGCTGAGTATGTCGAGCTGCAGCGCGGGTTTATCGCTGATGGCCTGGCTGTCATCCAGCCAGCGCATGTCCGGATTTCGGCGCCAGGTGCCGGTGCAGCTGCAGGGGGCATCGACCAGCACGCCGTCGAAGGTTTCTCTGGCAACCGGCAGGGCATCGCTGCGCCAAGGCGCAACCTTGATGTTGAAACCGGCGCGTTTGGCGCGTTTTTCCAGTTCATTGAGAGCAGCCGGGCGGATATCCGAGGCGGTAATAGTGCCCAAAACGCCTTTGGCGGCGCTATCTTGCTGCATCAGCGAGCTGAGTTGCAGGCTCTTGCCACCGGCGCCGGAGCAGGCGTCCCACCAGTTTTCATTGGCTCTAGGGGCGCAAACCTGGCCTATGACTTGGGAGGCCAGATCCTGCACTTCAATAAACCCTTCTTTATAGAGTTTGATTTCATTGAGGTTGATACTCTTGCTGCCAAGGCTGATGGCGTCATTGAAGACGGGGGCGGCGCTTGCATCGACTCCGGCGCTTCTGAGCTCGGCCAGGGCCTTGGACTGCGACATATTTTGCACCCTGGCCCAGATGGGGGGGCGGCTGCAAAGCGCGTCTATCAGCAGCTCTTCCCGGGCCGCTGGCAGCGGCGCCAAGGCATGCCAGAACCAGTCCGGCGCCAGGTCTCTTGCCAAGACATTTCGGCCAGAGACCTTGAATACCAATGCGGCGGCGGCTTTGGGGGCCAGAGCCTGCTCAGGCAGGGCGAATGACTTGTCAGCTTGTTGCTGCCAGGCACTGATAATGTCCGTCCAAGGGTGAGCTTCTATTGCCGCCGCCAATGCCAGGCGCTGGAACCACAGGGTTTGCTCATCGGTAGCTTCAAGTTGTTGTAACCAACCCCACCAACGAAACAGGGCAAACAGGGTTTCCCGAATGACCTTTCTGTCCTTGGAGCCGTGTTTCTTGTTGCTGCGGAAATAGTTCGCCAGCACCCGATCGGCACTCTGGCGACTGTCGAGGATTTCAGTAAACAGAGTGTTGATGGTGTTGGCATAACTGGCGGCACGTTTTTGGGCCGGAGTCAGTGAGGGGCTTGGCGCGGTCAAAGGTTTCTCTGCATCAAGTAGGAATAGCAATGGCGCCAATATTAACAGAAGTGCCGCGGCCTGTCCCCGGCACCTTGTTTTGCTACTGTTTGCTAATGGTTACCACACGACTCAGACTTAACGGGTAACCATTTGCGCTATCTGTTTGGCCCTGTCTTCATCGCTTAACTGGTCCCTGGACTCAGGGGTGACTATGCCTTTTTGACAGGCCGGGCGCTGGGCCAGCGTATCGAGCCAACGTTGCAGATGAGGCAGGCCTTGAATATCTATGCCGCTCCAGTCGTAAATCCGTACCCAGGGCCAGGTGGCCATATCGGCTATGCTGTACTCATCACCGGCCAGATAGGCATGTTTGGCCAACTGATTATCCATCACCTCAAACAGACGCCGGCCCTCTTTTTGATAACGCTCTATCGCGGCCGGGATCTTCTCCGGAAAATAACGGTAGAACACATTGGCTTGTCCCATCATGGGGCCTACGCCGCCCATCTGGAACATCAGCCATTGGATGACCTGGGAGCGCTTCTTGGCATCTACAGGTAAGAATTTCCCTGTTTTTTCAGCCAAGTAAAGCAAGATAGCACCGGATTCAAACACCACGAAATCATCGTTATCCCTGTCTATGATGGCCGGGATCCGGCCGTTTGGGTTAATGGCTAAAAACTCGGGTTGTTTCTGTTCATTGGCACTGAGATCCAGATGGTGTACCCGGTAGGGCAAGCCCATCTCTTCCAGGGCAATACTGATTTTAAAGCCGTTGGGGGTGGCGGCGGTATAGAGTTCAATCATGTGTGTCTCCTAGATTTTATCCTTGCTTTTATCCTTGTTTTGGCTGGCTCATTGCCGGGCGTTGTCCGGTTTGCTCATACCAGCTCTGCAGCACAGGGAATGGTTGCAGTGAAATCTGCAGATTTTTGATGAATCCCAATAAGATATAAGCGGTAATATCGGCAATGGAGTAGTTGTCACCGGCCAGATAGGGGGATTCACTCAGGCGCTGCTCCAGCAGAGGCAGGAAAGATTCCAGGCGCTTGCGGGATTCTTCGCCCCAATCTTGAATGCAGGTTTCCCGGTCGCTGTAGATGCCGCTGATATTGCGAAATGCCTGAAAGGCAGGTAACAACCCCTGCAGTTCAACGATGCGCTGCCACATCTCCACCTTTGCTCGCTCCAGCGGCGTGCTACCAAAGAGTTTAAGCTCGGTAGGGAACAACTCGTCGAGATAACGGCAGATGGCCACAGACTCGCACAGATAACTGCCATCATCCAGCTCCAGCAGCGGAATGCGGCCATTGAGACTCTTGGCCTTGAATTCGGCCGAGAGATTTTCTCCGCCGCGAAGATCGACGTTTATCCGCTCGATATCTATGCCTTTCTCCGCCATGAAAATACTGACTCTGCGGGCACTTGGGGTAGGTCCGAGTTCATACAGCTTCATCTATCTTTCTCCATCTGTCTTGGGCCGTTTTGCCCCTGGATTAGTTATTTTTCCTGGCTTGGCTGTCAGGAAAATGTATTCAAATCTTTTTCGGAACGATCGTTTAGGTTAGACTTTAGGGATATCAGAACGATCAGTCAAGAATTAATTTGGCTAAATATACGGCACGTCATTCTCTGAAAACGCTTGGGAGCAGTATGGCAAGAAGTTGCAATTTTGACCGGCAAGATAAGCTGAAATTGGCAATGGAGCTCTTTTGGCAAAAGGGCTATGCCGCCACCTCAGTGGCGGATCTGGTCGAGCATCTGGGGATCAACAGATTCAGTCTCTATAACACTTATGGCGACAAGCTGAATCTGTACCGGGAGGCGCTGCGTCTGTATCTGCAGCAAAACTCTTTGCCAGCGCTCGACAGCCTGCGCGCTGAAGGCGCAGGGTTACAGCAGGTAATTGATTACCTTGAACAGTTTGTGGCCCTGCAGCGAGAGCAAAAATACGGCTGTTTCCTGCAAAATGCGCTGCTGGAGATGAGCTTGGAGGATGCTGTCGTGCAGCAAGAGAGTCGGCACTTGTTTGACTCCATCAAGGAGGCGTTTGCCAAGGCGTTGACCCACGCCAGAGAACGCGGCGAGCTTAACAGTGACAATACCGAGGCGCTCGCGGCCTGGTTACTGTTGCAACTGCAGGGGATTCGGGTGCTCGGCAAGGCCGGTTTGCATCAGGAGTTGCAGCAGGCGTTGAGTGTGATGCGCGCTCAGCTTGGACGTTGAGCCAGATTCTACCTGGGCAGTTTAAGCTCGGGTACGGCAATCAATAATCCAGGAACAGACATCAATAATCCAAGTCCAGGGCAAAGCACAGATAGCGCATCAACGCCTGGGTGTGTTGGAACTCACTGGCACAGAAGTCGACAAAATCGCTGCGACAAACCTGCTCTTTTGTCAGCATCTTAAGCGCCACAAAGTCTTTGCGTTTCAATTCGTTTATCAATGGGTGGCTTTTATCGAACCCCTTGGGTGGTCGCACCAGGCTGTCACCGTCCATCGTAAACCCATGGCGCTGTAATTCCTCCAACGCCTTACTGTAGGCGCGTGGGTTGTCGTCGATACATTGTCTGATGGCGCCGAGCACCTTGGATTCGGGGCGCCAGATCCCGGCAGCGATAAAGCAGCCATCGTTGGCCAGATGCAGATACAACCCGGGAGCGTGGACATCCTTACCCTGAAAATGGCGAAACTGGATCCCGACATTGAGCTTGTAGGGCGACTTGTCGTGACCAAAGCGAGTGTCCCGCTGTGGCCGCATCAAACTGCCTCCGACCTTCTTGGCGATCGCTGTCAATCTGGGAGACAAGGCCTGAATAGGCTGCTGCATCTGTTCAATAAACGCCAGTGCCGGCCCCCTGAGCAGGGTTTCATACTCATCCTGATGTTGCTTGAACCAGGCCCTGTCGTTGTTGTTTTCCAGCCGGGTCAGAAAGGCAAAACCTTGTTCGCTGAAGCTCATTTTTGTTCTCCATTTTCTTCACGGCGATATCTCAGGTGAAAGCCTGTTGTGAGTCAAGTGGTTTTACATTTTTGAAACAAATATAACCAAATAGGATCCTGTGTAAATATCGGTGAGAATAATTCTCATTTGTCAGCTTGATTCTTATAATGCCGCCTTATTTTTAAGGGGAGATGATAGATGACAAGCGAACAATCCCGGCGAATGGCGCCGAGCGGCAAGCTGCCATTACTGCTGTGTGCCTTGGCGCCCTGGCCCTTGCTGGCCGCCACTTCTCAGCCGTCCAAGAGTGGTACCAGCGTGCTGGGTGAACCTAAGGTGGAAGCGATAGAGATCATAGAGGTGCGTGGCCAGCCTTTTCGTCGGGAACTGACGCTGACCCGTCCGGGCGAAGCCTTGGTGACATTGGAGGACATAGAGGAGCAACAGGCGGGAAACTTTGCCGAAGTGCTGGACACTGTGCCCGGCATCACTCTTGATGGCGGCCCCCGCAGCGGCGGTGAGAAAATCAATGTCTGGGGCTTTGGTGAGACAGAAGATCTCAATGTCTATGTCGACAACGCCCCGGTCGGGTTTGAACAGTATCGCTACGGCTCTTTCTTTATCGACCCGGATATGGTCAAGCGAATTGAGGTGATCAAGGGCGCCCACGATCCCCGCTCCGGCAATGGTGGTTTCGGTGGCTCCATGTATGTGGTGACCAAGAGTGCCGATGATTTTCTGGATTACGGCAAAAGCTTGGGCGCCAGAGTCAAGGCCAGCTATGCCGATAACAACGGCTTGGAGACTTACACTGGTGCGCTTTATGGCCGCTTGAACTCAGGGCTGTCGGCACTTGTTAACTACAGCTATAAAGATGCCGGCGATCTTGAGCTGGGCAACGGCCAGGTGTTTCGTTTCTCAGGTTATCGGCAAAACAACCTACTGGCCAAGCTGGATTATGAGCTGGGGGCGCACAAGTTGTCTTTGAGCTATACCTCCTACGATGATGAAGGCCGTAAACCCTGGGCCAACCGCCGCGGCGAAATGCCCACTGTATCTGAGTTCAATATCAAAAAGTACGGCTCTTTTGAGGCGGCAGAATACGCCAATACCGCCCTCAACAGTTATAAAGACAGCACAGTTTCACTCAACTACCGTTATACACCGGCCAGTCCGCTGTGGGATCTGCAATTGGCGCTGTCCAGCAGCAGTAACGACAGGCACTGGGTAAGGCCCCAGATAGCCTTCGATAAGATGTTTGTTTCTGTAGGTAACTTTGGCCACGAGTCCTGGCTCGAATACGACAGGGACTTTATCGATATCAACAACACCAGCCAGTTGGGTGACCACTTGCTGACTGTGGGGCTGCAGTATCGCTCGCTCGATCGCCGCTCATTGGTATTCAACAAGAGTTATCAGAACAAGGCGGAGAAAAACTTCGGCCTGTACACGCCTTACTACCAGCCTGGAGGTCGCCAGGATACCTACGCCTTTTATATCAGCGACAGCATTGCCCTGACGGATAACCTCATCCTAAAACCATCGTTGCGGTTCGACAGTATTTACAGCATAGGCCATGGCAATCTGGCGCCGGATTACAACGACCCCAGTGTCGGCCATGATTTTTCCTCTACCCGCCACAGCGGTTGGTCGCCAAGGCTTGGGCTGGAATACCGTCTCGGTGATGTCAGCTTCCTAACCCTGGATTATGCCTACAGCCTGCAGGCACCTGTGGTGGATGAGATTTACGCGGTGCAATATGCCAAGGCCAGTAGTGCTCAGGCGACCAGTCGCGGGATAGATGTCGAGCGGCTGCACGCCTATAAGCTTGGGCTGAGCAGCGCCTTTGATGGGGTCTTCGCCGGTGATGACAGGCTCTCGACCCAACTGACTCTGTATTGGAATCAGGGAAAACAGGATATCGCCCAGCGCAAAGGACTCTGGGTCGACAAGAGTCAGCCTTTTGAGAGCGGTTATGTGAATCTCGACGGCTACCATATCTACGGTGGCGATTTCGAGGCTCAATACCGTTGGCACGATTGGTTTGCCGACTATACGGCTTCCTATACCCGCGGCAAGCACAGCGGCAGCCTGCGTGACAGCAGTGGCAGGGATGAAAACCTGGCAGACATTCCTCCGCTCAATATGCGTCTGCACCTGGGGTACTACCTGACTCCCGAGCTGTCGCTCTCCTGGCGTGGCAGTTGGTATGATGCGCAGCAGAAGGTGCCGGAAGAGGGCCTGTTTGTCAGCGATAGACCCAGCCAGGCCTATTTTCTGCAAGACTTGTATCTTGCCTTCCAGCCGGAAGATATGTTGCAGGGGCTTGAGCTGAGGCTGGCGCTGCGTAACCTGACCAACCAGTATTACAGCCCGCATTTGGCTGACGGCATTGCGGCTCAGGGACGGGATATTCGCCTTAGTATGGCGTATCATTTCTGATAAAACCCCAGTTATTTTGTGCTTTTGTGAACTGCAAAACTGATCAAGCTCTGATTTTGCGGCATAATGTGCGTTTTGCCTGACCGAAGAATATTAGTGATGACTTCAGAAACTGAATTGCAAAGCCGCTGTGGCGGGAAATGTGAACTCTGTGGAGCCGAAGGCGCTCTGTCTGTCTATGATCTGCCTCACTCGGGTGATCGCACCGATAGTGACATTATGATCTGCGCTACCTGTGAAGGCCAGATTACCGCTCCGGACACCATGGATGTTAACCACTGGCGTTGCCTGAACGACAGTATGTGGAGTCAGGTTCCTGCCGTGCAGGTCATGGCTTATCGCATGCTCAAGCGCCTCAATGGCGAGAGTTGGGCTCAGGATCTGCTGGATATGCTTTATCTGGAAGACGATCTCAAAGCTTGGGGCGATGCCGAGTCTTTGTCGGCCGAGAGCGATGATTCGGCGCCGACACTGGACAGCAATGGCACTCAGTTGGCCGCTGGTGATAGCGTGGTGATCATTAAAGATCTCAACGTGAAAGGCACCAGCTTTGTGGCCAAGCGCGGTACCGCCGTGCGTAACATAGCTCTGACCAATAACCCTGAGCATATCGAAGGCCGGGTCAATGGCACCCGCATAGTTATCCTGAGCTGTTATGTGAAGAAATCATAAGGGGAGTTATTCGCCTCTTTACTGATTGATTCAGTTAAAAACGCCGCAGAAATCGATTTCTGCGGCGTTTTTGCTTTTCAGGCTTGGGAATAGCCGCTTGCTGGCATAATATTCCTTATAAAGAATCTTGCTATAGAGATAGTTATGTCGCAGGAAGAGCTAAAAACACAAACCCACAAGCCACAAGCCCACAAGCCGCAAGCCGCAGATATCAAGGATGGCGTAGATACCATAGTCAGCCAGTGGTTGGTCGCCGGGGTGACTGACGACCTGCAGCCGATGGAAGTCTTTGGCCGCCTGGCCAGGATCTACAAATATATAGATGCTGAAATCCTCCGTTGCCATAGCGAATTTGGCTTGCGTCAGGGAGAGTTTGATGTGTTGGCAACCTTACGCCGCAGCGGTGAGCCATACACTCTGACCCCGGGGCAATTGCACCAGAGCATGATGCTGACCTCAGGCGCCATGACCAGCCGTTTGGATAAGCTGGAGCAGAAAGGATTCATTTGTCGCAGCCACAGCACCGAAGATCGCCGGGCGGTGAATGTACGATTAACCGCCGAAGGCAAGGCCAAGGTTGAGGCCGCACTGCCTGCTCATATGGCGACTCAGCAGCAGTTACTCAAGGGTGTATCTGCCAAAGACAGGCAGAAACTGGCTGCGCTGCTCAAGGGCTGGCTGGCAGAGCTTGAGTCTTGAGCCATCTATCTTGAGCAAAGGTAACCTTCCGTCATTGGCGGAGCCGCGAGGCTCCATCAGTGCGCTTGTTTTGTTAATTAATGCACTGCGTGGGCCCTCAATAGCTGCATCTCCAGTTGCCGAACTTGAGTTCTCAACGACCAAGCTGTCTGCTACTGTATTTGATAAATTAATGATACTGAATCTGGTTGGCTGAAACTCATTGGCACGTACCTTTGATGGTTACCGCTTCAGTCATAGGTTGGCGTTTCAACGGATATTAAATGTTGCGCTCTTGACTGAACCCGGGCTGACAGGAATTCAGATCCCGGCTGCGGCCATTGGGCTTTGAGGTTAAGGTAGCTCAATGTGCCGATATGGTTGTTTTTGGTGTTAACAGGATGAATTATGAAGCTGTTTATTCGTGTGGCTGTAGTGTTGGGGCTGGTGTTTCTGGCGGTGATTGCGCTTGGGATCTACAGGTTCAACTTCACCCAAGATGACCTCTATGTCAGGGAAAACGATATGGTGCGTCCATTGGCTGAATTTGATGGTGGCGCTCAAGGTGTGATGCAGAGGTTGTTCAGCCTGGATACCCGAGAACAGTTCAGGATCCGTTTGCCGGACAGCAATAAGTTAGTCACTCTCACCGGCTTTAAAGAAGAGCAGCATCTGGCGTTTGGCGAATATCAGGATGAAGTGGTTCGTGGGGAGGTGTTGCTCGATTACCGTAAGTTGACTCCATTAAACTTGCCCGGCAATGCCGAATCGATGCAGTTTGTTGTTCCGTTCGCGGTGACAACCCAGGGCTCAGGTGTGTTCTGGTACCTGGGCATGTTCAGATTCGACTATCAAACCGGCGCCATTGCGCATCTGGCCAGCCAGTTTCTCGGCGACCGAATTGAGATAGAAGCCATTACCCCCAAAGAGCCGTTCGACCCGCCTTACAGCGTGACTTTGGCGCTGAAGACCCGCACCCAGGAGCAATCCATGGCCGAAGCGCCGGGCGAGTATGTGGAACGCACTTTCTTTGTGACCCTTAACTCGATTCTGCCGTCTTCTTCCCAATAGGCGCCCGACTGAATGAGCCATGAATCTATGTCTCATCAGGCCGCTTTCCGGGCGCTGACAGACTTTTTCCTTGAATTGGGGCTTGAACCCAGTGCTTTGGCGCCACTCTTGGATAAGGCTCAGCTGAAAAGTTGTCAGGCAGGTGAGGTGCTGCTGGCACAAGGTGGCAAACAGCAGTCGGGCTTTTTATTGCTCAATGGTCTGCTGCGGGCCAGCCACTATCTGAGTGATGGTCAGCAGCGCTGCAAAGAGTTCTATTTCCCTGGCGAATTTTGTCTGCTTTACAGCAGTTTTCTCAGTGCTGAGCCTGCCCGTTATCAGCTTGAGGCACTGGAAAACAGCACTCTGGTGGTCGTGCCCCTGAGCCTGTTTGAGCTTAGCGGGTTTCAGCGCGCCGAGCTTTCATTGCTGCGTGCCCAGCTGCGTTACAAGGAGCAGAAAGAAGCTTTTCTATTGCTCAAGTCGCCAGAGCAGCGCTACCTGTGGTTAAAAAATCATTGGCCACACTGGATAAGCGCCCTGAGCCAGGTGCAGTTGGCCAACTATATCGGCATCACCCCAGAGAGCCTCAGCCGTATTCGCCGGCGTCTTAACCTAAGTTAATGCCATCGCCTCAATGGCACAGCACAATAGCGGCCGGTTTCAATCTTCCGGGATATAGTGTTGTCCATTTTTGTTATTTCACAGCTGTTGGTCACTCTGGCGCTGTTTAGCGATCTTTTGTCATTCCAATTCAGGCACAGACGCGCCGTGCTCGCTTGTCTGGTGGTGTCGGGCCTGCTGATCGCGGCGCATTTTATCTTGCTTAACCACTGGAGCCCGGCCATTTTAATGTTGGTTGCCAGTGTCAGATTCTTTGTCAGTATCTTCACCGTTGACAGACGTCTGATGTGGCTGTTTATGGCCGCTTCGGTCACGGCCGTGGCCGTGAGTTTCAATCAATGGCTCGATCTTTTGAGTCTGGCCGGCAGTTTGTTGCAGACCAGGGCGGCCTTTTGCCGTGATGACAAAGGATTAAGGGAGCTGATGTTCGTCGGCAGCGGTTGCTGGCTGCTGAATAACATCCTGTTGGGTTCGCCGATGGCGGTATTGATGGAGTCTGTGTTTATCGGCAGCAATCTGTTGGGGTACTACCGTTTCTATCTGCGCCGCAAAGGCTCGGCGCCCGCACAAGGGGGCTAATTCATGCGCGCCTTGCCACCGATAATCTTGAATGCAGGCACGCCGCGGATCAGTGCCTGACGGGCGAAGACCTGGCCGCAGCCGGGGCAGGTACAGGGCGTTTGCGTATGATCTGTGAGGATCCGTTCGACAAAACATTTAACCAAGGCGCCTTTGCCGCCCTTTCGATATTTGAACAGTTTTGCTTTGCAGCCGCAGCAGATGATTTCCACCGTCTGTTGCGGTCCTTTTTTATTGGGCTTACTCACTTGCCCGGCAGTTCGGTTTCCAGCTCAATATCTGTGCAGCCCTTGGGGCAGCGGATGCTGGCAAGCTCTGAGGTGGATTTTGCCGGTGGCAAGGTGGCACTCAAGGCTTGTTGGCATTTAGGGCAGGGCACTTTTTTACCGGCCAGCAGTTGTTTGATCAGATTCTTCTGCGCCTTGAAGGACTGGGCGCTGCTTTGGTTGATATTGGAAAAGTCGGCGGATTGAGCTGTCATAGGCAGTATCTGAATTCGTCTGTTACGGGTAAATAAGTCTGCAGCGATTATAGCCTCGCTGGCGTGACAAATAAAAGAGGGGGCGCCTGGCGCCCCCTCTATCAATGCAGCTTGAGGTGGGGATGGATTATCCGGGTTATCCCCTTGGCAAACATCAGCAGGGTGCCCTTGACCACGCCGTGCAGCTCTATCAAATGGCGGCGATAGAGAGAGGTATAAACAAATCTGGCTATCTTGCCTTCGACCATGACGCCTCCGCCAATGAAAGACATCAGGTTGCCGACCGTGTGGAAGCGTGACAGGTTCACCAGTGAACCGAGATCCTTGTAAAGGTACTCTTTCGAGGGAGTCTTGCCGCTGAGCATGGCTATGATGTTATCCGCAGTCATCAAAGCCATCTGCCTGGCGGCCTGGCCCCTTGGCGGCACCCAGCTGCCGTCCGGCTGCGGACAAGCGGCACAGTCTCCAATGGCAAAGATATGCTCATCCAGCGTGGTTTGGGCATTGGGTTTGACCAGCAGCTGATGGATATGATTGCTTTCCAAGCCGCCAATACCGTGGAGAAACTCAGGCGCCTTGACCCCGGTGGACCAGATCACCATATCGCTCGGGATCTCTTCGCCCTCACTGGTAGTCAACGCCTTGGCTGTCACCTGGGTGATACGGGTATTGGTCATCACCCGGACTCCCAGAGTGCTCAGCTCTCTGGCGACTGCCGCCGAGATCTCTTCCTTTTCCACCTTGGGCAGTATTCGTTTGTCGGCCTCAATCAGGGTGACTTCCAACAGGCTGGTATCTATCTTGTAGCCAAAGCCTTTGAGCTGATCCACCGCGTGATGCATTTCGGCCGACATCTCCACTCCGGTGGCACCGGCGCCGACGACGGCGATTTTGATCTTCTCATCCAACTGTTGATGGCTGGCATAACGCATAAACTTGTTCAACAAACGCTGGCGGATGGCCATGGCTTGCTCTGTGTTGTCGAGGAAGACGCAGTGTTCCCGCACCCCGGGAATATTGAAGTCGTTGGCGATACTGCCGATGGCAACTACTAGATAGTCATAGTCGATGCGCCGTGATGGCAACAGCTCTTCACCTTTGTCATCACAAATGGGCGCCAGTATCACCTGCTTGGCTTTGCGGTCTATGTCCGTCATGGCGCCTTGCTGAAAGTGATAGCCGTGAGCGGCAGCGTGACTGCGGTAACTGATGGCATCAACCCCGACATCCAATGCGCCTGTGGCGACTTCATGGAGCAGGGGTTTCCAGACATGGCTGTCGGCGACATCGATAAGTGTGACTCTGGCTTTGGCTTTGCGGCCCAGTTTATGGCCCAGTTTGGTGGCGATCTCCATACCACCGGCGCCGCCGCCGACGATGACGATATTGGCTAACTCGTGCATTTAATGGCTTTCCTGTTGCAGATTTAAAAACAAATTCTGTTATTCCGGCGGGCGAACTCGGTCGCCCTGATTTGCATCAACCCCGCAAGGCCTGAATGATTGAGATCTTTAGACTTTGGCCCGCGCTGGAAAGTCTAGCAGTGGCAGGGTTTGCCAACAATTGGCCTAAAAATGGTTTATATCTGGGGTAAGTTTGAGTTTTCTTTTATTAGCTTTTGAAAAATAAGGAAATGATTTTCTCAAAAATGATATTGTCTATCGGATTTGTGCCAAAATGAATTGAATATCTGTGATCTATCGCCGTTGTCCGTGGTAAATTTGTGAGCTGGCGCTTGTTTGGCCGTATCTTTACCAGTAATGACAAGAATACGGCCAATTGAGAGTCTGCCTATGGCAGCTTGATTGACTCAGGGGTAATCAGCTCCAGGGCGGTTCAACCTAGGCTTTTCAGGCGAGTCTGGCAGTCCTGGTATATGTGCTCAACTATCTCCTCAACAGAGGTATCTTTGGTGCACTTGTCGATAAACACTTTGAGCGTGATCAGCGCATGGCCGGCGGATTTTAATCTCTCGCTGATCATGGCGAAGTAAGCCTCCTCCTTTTCCGCCTTACGCACCACTATGTTCTGAAAACAAAATACTCTGTTACCTGAGTGAGCATGCCACTTACTGAGTCGGTCGAGGGCGATTTCTGCCGAGTGATTGATTTCGATGTGATTGCGCCATGTGGCTTCGGCGCTCTGATCTTGGTAGTGGGGGCAACGAACTGTGTAATTGATTATCTGGGTAATGGCTGTCATAAGGGATCCTGCCTGGTTGATTCCTGAATTTATCATAGGGGCTGAACTAAAAATCGGCCACTGTGACAAGGGTTACAAACGCGGGGGTGTACTCCTTATTGCTTGCTGCTCTTAATCTCATTTAGCCTGTATTCGACAGAAATAAACCGGGGACAGATCTCAAAATTTAGCTGTTGCCGAATAACCGTCGAAATGCTGAGCTGATGGGCTTGGAAGCTTGAAGAGAGTGTTGACAGAAAGAGAAGAGGCCCGCTCGGTGAGCGGGCCTCTTGTACAGCTTTCTCATTGCAGGGAAAAAGCGGACGCTGAAATTATATTACAAATGTATCAAAGTGCGTTAGTGAAAATTTGGCAAATTTCCTCGTGAGTCGCCTGTTTGGGGTTGGTAAAGCCGCAGGCGTCTTTTAGAGCATTATCTGCAAGCACAGGAATATCTTCGGCTTTTACTCCGATTTTTGTCAGGTTTTCAGGGATTTTTACTGCCGCAGCCAATTCTTTAATCGCCTTGATTGCTGCCGCAGCACCCTGTTCATCACTCATGGCACTGACATCAACACCCATGGCTTTGGCAACATCTTTCAGTCTTGGTGCCGCCACTTGAGCATTGTATTCCTGCACATAAGGCAGCAAGAGTGCGTTACAAACGCCATGGGGCAGATCGTAGAAACCACCTAACTGGTGCGCCATCGCATGTACATAACCCAGGCTGGCGTTGTTGAATGCCATACCGGCGAGGAACTGGGCGTATGCCATCTGCTCACGGGCCTGGATATTGTCACCATGCTCTACCGCATTGACCAGGTTGGCGTGAATAAGCTCAATAGCCTTGATGGCACAGGCATCAGTGATGGGGTTAGCTGCTGTGGAAACATAGGCTTCTACCGCGTGCGTCAGGGCATCCATACCGGTTGCCGCGGTCAGGCTGGCAGGTTTTTTCAGCATCAGCTCTGGGTCGTTGACTGAGATGATGGGGGTAGTGTGCTTGTCGACAATGGCCATCTTAATATGGCGGCTTTCATCTGTGATGATGCAGAAGCGGGTCATTTCACTGGCGGTGCCGGCTGTTGTATTGATAGCCACTAAAGGCAACTGGGGTTTGGCCGACTGATCCAAGCCTTCATAGTCTTTGATGGAACCGCCATTGGCTGCAACCAGGGCAATACCCTTGGCGCAATCATGTGGTGAACCGCCACCCAGGGAGATTACGAAGTCACAGTTGTTGGCGCGCAACAACTCAAGGCCTGCTTCCACGTTGCTAACGGTTGGGTTGGGTTGAACGCCATCGAATACAGTGGCGCTAATGCCTGCCTGACCCAGCTTTTCGGCGATCTGTCCTACCAGACCTATGTTGACCAGAGGCTTGTCTGTCACTATCAGGGCTCGTTTGAATCCCAGAGTTTGGATATCACCGATAGCATCGTCTACAGCGCCCTGACCCAGGACGTTTACTGAAGGGATAAAGAATTTAGCAGCCATAAGTTCACCTGTATATGCTGTTGAAAATGAAATCTGTATCTCTCTTGATGTCAAATTACCAACTCATCTGACCAAAAAGCGTGAGGTAGCGCCAAGAATCGCGCCAAAAAGAAAGAAAATTAAGAGAGAACTGAAACTAAGTGACATAAAAGCTGTTTTTATGACACAGATGCGGATAACGCCTTTCCTTCCATGGTGGCTAGGGTTCCTACGGTCACCATATTATCCCTTAACAAGGGGAGGGCTATTAGTCGAAAGCATGGAATTCTCTCGACAAAGACCCGTATTTATATTGGGTAATCGAACCTTTCCGTGGTAGACCGACTCATTAAGTACCACATAAGTGGTAGCTAAACAAGTAATTTATGCCAGAGGTTCATGCTCTCTATCTGACCACCTATTTGGGTATTGAGGTGCAGACGGCCGCCATAGCGGTAATCTGCTGCGGCAAAGGTACGGTTCATACCAACGGAAACGGCTCTGGCTATGGTATAGGCGGTTCGGTAGCCCTGGTGGAGTATTGCTTGTTCCATATGTGCCAGCAAGGCTCTGGCGCAGCCCTGTCCGCGGGCCTGTGGCAAAGTGGCGAAATCTGTCATCTCTGCACTGAGACTCTTGGGATCTTTTTCGGCAGAAGCCAGGGCTATCAGCCGCCCTTGTTGGCGGATCCCAAAGTAGTCGACATTACTGGCCATGTTCTGCCGTAAAAATTCCGGATCTTCAATGGGGAAGGGGTAGCTGGGAAACACCTCGCTATAGAGCCTGGCCATCTGTGGTAGGTCCTCTGCCCGGCAGCGACTGACCTCGGCCGGTGAATGGAATTCAGGCTTGATATCCGCCCTGGCGCGCTCCAACAGGGTATCCAACTCCGGCATGGTGCGAAACTGCCTGGTTTTGTCCTGGTAACGGGCGAGAAATACGGCATCCCGGCCTTGATAAAATCCTGGGATCCTGGCTTCTTCGCTAAAACCATATGCCAAAAACAAACCGGCCTTGTGCTCAGGTAACTTGGCGATGATCTTGCCGTAACCATGTTGCAGCGCCATAGCATTCAGCGCATCCAGTAAAGGGCCGGGTTCGGCATTACCAAGGGAGATTAAATAAATGCGATCATTGGCCGGGCCATGCTGGATGTGGGCGCCGAGTAAGTTGAGTTGCTGATCAAATTGAACTTGGGTCATGAGTGTGAACTGTCCTGATGCGAGGTGAGCCGGGGCTTGGGAGCTGGTTGGTGAATGATGTTGACCAGCACCAACAAACCGGCGGAGACCAAAATGCCATAGATACTGGGATCTAGACCGAGTTTAGCCAAGCCATCCGGCAGCTTGAGCAGCTCTGTCAGTAGTGCCAGCGCCGTGAGGCCACCCCCTAACATGGCGCAAAGTGCCGCAGTGGAGCTGACTCTGGGCCAAAACAGCGCCGCCAGAGTCGGGACAAACAGTCCGGAAACCATAAAGGCATAAGCATAGAGAATGGCATCCAATACCTGCCTGGCCTGACTGGCGAGGTAGATGGCCGCCAGCCCCAGCAATAGAGTGGCAATCATCGACAGTCTCAGGGTGTTGTTCCCTCTGGGATCCAGCCCGAGCAGATCTTGGGTCAGATTGCCGGATGCCGCCATCAGGCAACTGTCTGCGGTGGACATGATGGCGGAAAAGTATGCCGCGATAATCAGCCCGGTAAAGCCCATTGGCAAGAGATCGCGGATCATCGCCGGCACCGCCATTTCACTGTCCATATGTGGCAACATGACTCTGGCGCACATCCCCAATAAAACACCGGATATCGCCATCAGGGGATATTCAAGCACCCCGGCCAGATACCAGGCGCGCTTGGCGGTGGCGCTATCTTTACAGGCAAACATTCGCTGATAGAGAGTCATGGCAATCAGCCACACAGGTGTGATGGTGAGTAGCCAATTGATGGCCGTGATGGGATCTATGGCGGTCAGTGACATATGGGACGGCGGCAGATTGCGGCTCAACCCCTGCCAGCCACCGACCTCTACCAGAGCGTAGGGCAGGGTAAAGCCAATCAAGCCCAGCAATAAAATGAGCCACTGAACGCTGTCGGTATAGATAACCGCCTTGAGGCCCCCAAATACAGTGTAAAGTATGGTGGTCCCGCCTATAACCCAGAGTGCCAATTGCAGCGGCGGCAAGGCATCGAAGCCCTTGGGCAACAGAGTGGCGGCCGCCAGTTTGGCGCCGGCGAGGATCTGCGCGCCGGTAAACCCCAGATAACCGATACAGGAGATCAAGGCGGCCAACATGGCGACTCTGGCCCCGAATCTGTGCTTGAGCAGATCCGGATAGGTATAAAAGCGCTCGCCCTGCTCCAGACGTTTGACCCTGGGAATAACAAACACAGCAGATAACCAGGCCCCCAACAAACCGGTAAACAGCAGCCAGCTGCCCGCCAGCCCCATACTGAAGCCGAGACCGGCAAGACCTATGGAAAATCCACCGCCCACATCCGTGGCGGCAATGGAAAAGCCCACGTGCCTGGCTTTGATGTTGCGGCCACCGAGATAGTAGTCATCGCCGTCACTGTGGCGTTTGAAATGGAAGTAACCAAACCCCAGTAAACCTACGAGATACGCCAGGAAAATTCCATAGTCCAATGCGTGCATGGATCACTCCTGTAGCAGGAATGATACGTCGGCGCTGCGCCCCTCAAAGTTGGTGGCTATCAGACGCTCGCCTTCCGGGCCTGTTTGCCTGCGGACATATTCCGGCTGCACCGGCATTTTGCCCAGGCCGCCGACGCCATCGACGATAAAGGTGGGGATTGCCGGGCCGGATACCCAGCCGCGGATGCCGTGATAGATTTTCAGCATTCGCTGATAACTGACCTGAAACTTGCTGTTGCCCGGCGCCGGATCCATGGCATAGACGTAATAGGGACGTATGCCTATGGATACCAACTCCATTACCAGTTCCTGCATAGTATCTATGCTGTCGTTGACGCCTTTGATCAGCACACTCTGGTTGCCGAGCATGATGCCGGTTTCCCTGAGCATGGCGATATGTTTGCTGAATAAGGGGGTGATTTCTCTGGGGTGGTTTACTTGGGTGTTGATCAGTGTGACTCGGTTACGCTTCAGTACCCGGCACAACTCGGGGGTGACCCGGGTAGGAAGCTGCGCCAATAAACGGCTGCCGATACGCAGAATTTTCAGATCCGGTCTGGCCTCTCGGATCATCGACAGAATCTCATCCAGCTTGTCATCTGTGAGCAGCAAAGGATCGCCGCCCGACAGGAGCACGTCCTGCACTTCTGTATGTTGGCGCAGATACTCCACCGAACGACGGATCCTGTCCATGGAGATCACGTTGAGCGGATCGGACACCATGCGCTTGCGAGTGCAGTGGCGGCAATAGGAACCACAGATGTTGTGCACCAGAAACAACACCCGGTTGGGATACCTGTGCACTATCGAGGTGCCTTCCGGCATCATGTCATCTTCCGCCAATTGATCGCCCATTTCATGGGGGGCGACCTCCAACTCATCCTGCTCTGGGACGTACTGCAACCGAATCGGGCAGTTGGGATCATCTTTGTCCATCAGCTGGGCTATATAGGGGGTGATCCTGGCGGCAATCACTTCATAAACTTGGTCATCGACCGCGCGAATATTGTTGAATACCTGGGACAGTTGTTTGTCATTCTTAAAGCTCAGCGACAGGGTTTCTCGCCAGGGGCGATTGGCAACATCAAACTGCATCAGCGCCTGATGGCTGGAAAATGGCCGCTTCTCTGTGATGACTTTCAGTGGAATAGGATTTTCTTCGCTCTTGTACTTCAGGCTGGTGGCCGACATGGGGATAGTCCTTTTCTGATAATTAATGCTCGATAATTGATTTGAGCTCTAATTGTTAGCTATCTAATGATTACACTATGAGGTTTTTGTATCAACAAAAGATGAATAATTTGTTGATCCAAAGTTGCATTTGGCGGTGCTGACATTTTGGGAAATTCAGCTATTGAGTCGATGGGCTATGAGTTTGCCGGGCTTTTCTGATAAGCTGGCGCCTTTCGGCTACCTGTGATTTCAGTAGCCCTTTTCGAACCAGTGTGAGTAGGAAGTATTCATGGAAAAGTATGAGCAGTTATTAATCTCGCTGCGCAAAGTGATCCGCGCCATCGACCTGCATTCCAGGCAGCTGAGCAAGCACTCGGGCCTCACCGGACCGCAGCTTATGGTGATGCAGAAAATCGCTTCCATGGGATCGCCGCTCGCTAAACAGGTGGCGACCGAGATCAATCTGAGCCCTGCTACAGTCACCACCATCATCGACCGTCTGGAAGCCAAGGACTTGGTCATACGTCAGCGCAGCCAAACCGATAAGCGCAAGATACACCTGTTGCTGAGTGAGTCCGGTGTTGCCTTGTTGGGACAGGCGCCCAAACCCTTGCAAGAGCACTTTATCAAGCGCTATCAGGCGCTGGAGGCCTGGGAGCAGAGCCAGCTCTTGTCTGCGGTGGAGCGGATTGCCACCATGATGGATGCCGAAGAGTTGGATGCCGCCCCCATGCTGCTGGTGGGACAAATTCAGCCGAGCGATGAGCCGGAAGCTGTGACCCCAAAGCAAACCAAGAGCTGAGTTTTCCTCTTTACAAGCGGGTCGCCGTCAGCGACCCCAAGATTGACTTCTGTTTGAACCCCCGTTTTCCCCCTGGTTGCCAATCCCGGCTTTTGTCGGCGATGTCTTGCACTCAATTGGTGAAAGATTGCACACTCTTGAGTCATTGGTGCAACTCATTTACCTTTGCTGCCTTTTGAGAGACGCTCGCCAAGCATCAGGGTTAATTTCATCAAGTTGCTGAATTGAATCATTAAATACTTGTCACTTGGCTGACACACCTCTGTCTTATTGCTGTTATTTTACCCTGGCATGCTATCTGCTCACAGGGAACTTAAGGTGATTGGCGTGGAGTGCTGAGATGGGACTGGAGAAGTTGCTGTATCTGCAAGGGATAGGGGACGGCTTCAGCGATAGCTATGGGCGTTTTTGCCCTACATCGGCCGACACACGCAAACAGATCCTCTGCGCCATGTGTGGCCCTATACCCGAAGATGCGAGCGAGCTTTGGATTGAGCAGCGGATCCATCAGCTCGATGCCGAACCCTGGCAGCAGCTGTTGCCTTCATTTCAGTGGTGTTATCTCGACAGTCTCAGTCTGAGGTTCAGACTCGAGGCGCAGTCTTTGCTATCCAAGGCGCTGCAGCTGACGCTGACGAGTGAGCTGGGTGAGGAGTTTGTTGTCAGCTTTTCAGCGGCAGACTGTCCGGTGCGTGGCGATTATCGTATCGGTGAGCGCTGCTATTTTGAGCACGAGCTTAAACTGGACGAGGTTTCCGGTAACTGTGGCATTGCCGCCGGACTTGGCTACCACAGGGTGTCTTTATCCATCATTGAACGTGATGGCGATGAGAAGCTACTTGCTGTTGGTACCTTGATGGTAGCGCCAAGGCAGGCTTTCCAAGGCGTATTGCAAAAAAATACGGCGCGGCAAACTGAGCCTCATCGCAGGCCCTGGGGTGTCAGTGTGCAGTTGTTTTCTCTGTGGCAGGAGGATACTCCCGGCCCTGAGGCAATGGGCGACTTTGGAGCCTTGCTGAAGCTGATAACCCAACTGGCCCCCAAGGGGCTGGACTTTATTCTGCTTAATCCCCTGCATGCGCTGGCGCTCACCGAGGATGCCTCCCCAAGTCCCTACAGCCCAATAGACAGACGCCGCCTGCACCCCTTGTATATCTCGCCGCTGCTTTGCGCCGAAGGGACGGCACCAATCCGTGATGCTGAATCTTTTGCCGAGCAAACGGCCTTCAGCCCCTGGCTGGACTATGCCCTTGTCAACCGTGATAAGTGTGCCCGCCTTAAAGCAATGTGGCAGCGTTTCAACGCTTTGCCCAAGGATGCTCCCAGGCGCCTGGGCTACGAAGGTTTTGTGCGTCGGGAGGGACTGGCGCTGCAGCACTATGCCCGGGAGCAGGCGAGTTTCGCCACCGGAGATTGGCCCGCAGATGCCAGCTTTTATCTCTATCTGCAGTTTGTTGCCGAAGAGCAGCTGGCTTTGTGTCAATCCCGCGCCATAGAAGCCGGCATGAGTATCGGCCTTATCCGGGATCTGGCTGTCGGCACTGTTGGCAGCGGCACTGAGGTGAGTCAGCATCAGAGTCAGTTTTGCCAAGGTGCCAGCATAGGGGCGCCGCCGGATGCCTTTGCGCCCCAGGGGCAGAACTGGGGGCTGACGCCTCTGGATCCCGTCGGTCTCAAGCAAGCGGATTTTAGCCATTTTATTGAGTTGCTGCGCACCAATATGCGCCACAGCGGTGCCATTCGGATAGATCACGTGATGTCGCTGTTTCGTCTCTGGTGGTGGCCGGCCGAGGCCGAAAACCAGATTGAAACTGCAGTCGAAACTGAGTCTGGCAAGCCTGAAGGCGCCTATGTCTATTACCCCTTCGATACCCTGCTGGCGATTTTATTGCTGGAGAGCCAGCGTGCCCGCTGCCTGGTGATTGGCGAAGACCTTGGTCTGGTGCCACCGCAAATCTTAGCGCCGCTTAAGCTTGGCGGGCTGTACTCCAATGAGCTGTTCTATTTTTGCCGTGAGCAGCAGGATTTCCCCGAGTTTGGTGGATTTCGGCCGCCAAATGACTACAAGCCAAACGCCATCATGATGCTGAGCAACCATGATGTAGCGCCGCTCAAAGCCTGGCTGGAAGAAGAAGATCTCAGGCTCAGGCGGGAACTTGGTTTGCTGGGTGCTGAACAATACGCAAGGGAAAGCGATGACCGCCGCAGGGATATTCAGGCTCTTGAAGTTTGGCTCTCGCAATTTTATCCCTTTGAAAACAAGATAAAAGTTGCACTTGAGCCGGACTCTGTCACCTATACCCAAAACGTGATCCATAACCTCGCCGTTACAGTCGCCTCGGGGCGCAGTGCGCTTTTCAGCCTGCCGCTGACAGATCTGCTCGGCGATAAGGTGGCGGTCAATATCCCGGGCACCAGCGCTGAGTATCCCAACTGGCGCCGACGTTATTCGTTGGCCGTGGAGCGCCTCAATGATTCTGAGCTGCTGCAAACCTTGCTCAGGGATATCCGCCGGGTGCGCGAGCAAAGTTGCTGCGCTGAGCCGGAGCGGCTTCGAGCTCAATCAACAGGAGATGCAGATGAAACAGCAAATCGCCGCCAATGAAACCGCGCCGCACTTTAGTGAGCCAAAGCAGGAAAGCCTGGTCCCGGAACTGGACTTTGCCGCCGCCTGCGCCTTGGCCGAAGGGCGCCATGGCGATCCCTTCGCCTGGCTCGGAATGCATCTGGTCGAGCAAAATGGCCGCAGCCGCTTGCTACTGCGCGCCGTGCTGCCCGGCGCCGCCGCTGTCGAGGTGCTGGATGCGAAAACCGGCCGTAAGGTAGCCGAGCTTAACCCTGTCGTTGGCGCCGAGCCCCTGTTCAGTGGTTTTATGGGGCGCAGGGTAAAACCCTTCGACTACAGGCTCCGCATCAGCTATCCCCAGGCCGAGCTGGTGCTGGACGACCCTTACCGCTTTGATGCTTCGCTCGATGAGCAGGCATGTTTTCTCTTCAATGAAGGCAGTCTGCTGAAGGGCTGGCAGTTGCTTGGAGCCAATTGGCTGGAGTGCCAGGGCGAAAAAGGTGTGCGTTTTTGTGTTTGGGCTCCCAATGCCAAAAGCGTGTCTTTGCTGGGGGATTTCAACCATTGGGACAGGCGTCGCCACAGTATGCGCCGCCACCCGGCCTCAGGTCTTTGGGAGCTGTTTTTGCCGCAAATCCAGGGCGGTGAGCACTATAAATTTTTGCTGCAAACCCAGGATGGCAGCTGGCTGGAAAAGGCCGACCCCTGCGCCAGACAGATGCAAGGTGCGCCCCACAACGCCTCGATAGTGCCGATGGCGGAAAGTGATTGGCAGTGGCAGGACAATGATTGGATGGCCGCCAGGGCGCAAAGCACCTGGCACCGACAGGCGGTCAGTATCTATGAGCTGCACCTGGGGTCCTGGCGGCGTAACGGCGAAGGTGGTTTTCTCAGCTACGCAGAGGTGGCGGAACTCTTGGTGCCTTACCTGCAATCTCACGGTTTTACCCATGTGGAATTTATGCCGCTGAGTGAATACCCCTTCGACGGTTCCTGGGGCTATCAACCCGTGGGGCTGTATGCTCCCAGTCACAGGTTTGGCGATCCCGAGGGGCTTAAACTGCTGGTTGATGCCTGCCACAGGGCGGGTATTGGTGTGCTGCTCGACTGGGTGGCGGCGCACTTTCCTTCCGATCCCCACGGCCTGGCGCATTTTGATGGCACTTGTCTGTATGAACATGAAGATCCCCGCCGTGGCCGTCATCCCGATTGGGACACCTTGATCTACAACTATGGCCGCAAAGAGGTGCAGAGTTTTCTGCTCAGCAATGCCTGTTATTGGCTGGAGGAGTTTCATTTCGATGGCCTGCGCCTCGATGCCGTGTCCTCCATGCTCTATCTGGATTACAGCCGCGAAGAGGGCCAGTGGCAGGCCAACGAATATGGCGGCCGTGAGAATTTGGAAGCGATAGCCTTTTTGCAGCAGCTCAATACGCGTCTCTACCATGAGTACCCGGGGATCATCATGATTGCCGAAGAGTCCACCGCCTGGGATGGTGTCAGCCGGGATGTCGCTGCCGGCGGCCTGGGGTTCGGCTTCAAATGGAATATGGGCTGGATGCACGACACCTTGGATTATCTCACCAAGGAGCCGGTACATCGCAGCTATCACCACGGGCAACTGACTTTTTCCCTCATCTATGCCTATACCGAGCAGTTTATTTTGTCGCTGAGTCACGATGAAGTGGTGCATGGCAAGCGCGCCTTGTTGGAGAAGATCCCCGGCGATGACTGGCAGAAGTTTGCCACACTGCGGGCTTTTTACGGTTTTATGTGGGCTCATCCGGGGAAAAAGCTGCTGTTTATGGGCGGCGAGTTTGGTCAGCGGCGCGAATGGCAACATGACTTTAGCCTCGACTGGCACCTGCTGCAGTATCCGTCTCATCAGGGACTCAGCGATTGGGTGCGGGACCTTAACCACTGTTATCGCCGGCAGCCGTCATTGTGGCAGTGTGACGGCGAGCCGCAAGGGTTTCGCTGGCTCGACTGTAACGACAGTCAGCACAGCCTGCTGGCGTTTGCGCGTATCGATTCTGACGGCAACATGGTGCTGGTTATCTGTAACTTTACCCCTTGTGTCAGGGAAGGCTATCGACTGGGATTGCCAGAGCCCGGACGTTACCGCGAGCTGCTCAACAGCGACAGCGCATTCTACGGCGGCAGTAATCAAGGCAACGCCGGCGGTATGGAAGCCGAGGAGATCCCCTGGCAGGGCATGCCATATAGCGCGCTGATCCGGGTGCCGCCCCTGGCGAGCGTCTATTTCGCCTTGGAGCGTGGCTGATGCAGATGCTTGCAGGCAAACCCTGGCCTCTGGGCTCAACTCTGGTACATGAAGCCAATGGCGAGCCGGAAGGGGTGAATTTTGCGCTGTTTTCGGCTCATGCAACCCGGGTAGAGCTGTGCCTGTTTGAATTCAAAAATGGCCAATGGCGGGAGTCGGGCCGTTTCGAGCTTATGCCGTCCTCGCAACAGGTGTTCCATGGTTTGCTGCTGGGGGCCGGTGAAGGACTCTGCTATGGCTATCGGGTGCATGGCCCTTATCAGCCTCAGGAAGGGCACAGATTCAATTCGGCCAAGCTGCTGCTGGACCCTTACGCCAGAGCCTTTTGTGGTCGCTGGCAGTATGGGCCCTGGCAACTTGGCTATGCCAGAGTCGATGAGCAGGGCCGGCCATTGGCCGCTGTGTGCCATCCGGGGGGGGCTGAATCCCCAGTACCAGGGACCCCAGAGCGGGAGTCCGGCAGCGGCGGAATAGGTGATGACTTATGGGCCGATCCCTGTGACAACGCCTGGGCCATGCCCAAATGCCAAGTGGTAGCCGATACCCGCTTTACCGGCAAGCGCTTACCGGGCGGCCAATGGCGTAATGAAGTGATCTACGAGATGCACCTCAAGGGCTTCACCGCCGCCATGGCCGGGATCCCCCCTGAGCTTCGCGGCACCTTTGCCGGTTTGGCGCACCCGGTGGCGATAGCTTATCTCAAGTCGCTCGGGATCACCTGTGTCGAACTGCTGCCGGTGCAGGCCTTTCTGTCCGAGCCTTTTCTGCTGGATAGCGGGCTCAGCAATTACTGGGGTTATAACAGCATAGGTTTCTTCGCTCCCCATGGGGCATATTCGGCCTCTGACGATGCCATTGGCGAATTCAAGCAGATGGTCTCAGCCCTGCATGATGCCGGTATCAAACTCGTGCTGGATGTGGTCTTCAATCACAGCGCCGAGGGTAATCGTCAGGGGCCGACCGTCAGTTTTCGCGGCTTGGACAATCTCAGCTACTACCGTTTGCATCCGGCAGATAAGCGTTTTTATATCAATGACTCTGGCTGTGGCAACTGCCTGGATATCAGTCATCCAAGAGTCGTACAGCTGCTGATGGACTCGCTGCGTTACTGGGTCGATATCATGGGGGTGGATGGCTTTCGTTTCGATCTGGCCACCAGCCTTGGCCGTGAGACGCAGGGGTTCAGCAATCGCGCCGGATTGTTCGATGCCTTGCTGCAAGACCCTGAACTGCAGCAATGTGTGCTGATAGCCGAGCCCTGGGACATAGGCCCGGGCGGTTATCAGTTGGGGCAGTTCCCCAATCGCTTTGCCGAATGGAACGACAGATATCGCGATACCCTGCGGCGTTTCTGGCGCGGTGATGCCGGGCTCTTGCCCGAGCTTGCCAGGCGCCTTTCCGGCTCCGGCGATCTGTTTGAACACTCGGGGCGCGGCCCACAAAGTTCAATCAACTTTATCTGCAGCCATGATGGTTTCACTCTGAGAGACCTGGTGAGCTATCGGGAGCGGCACAATCAGGCCAACGGCGAAAACAACCGCGATGGTCACCATGAAAACTTCAGTGCCAACCATGGCGTGGAAGGCGAGAGCAAGGATGCCGCCATATTGGCCTTGAGAGCGCGCCAAAGCCGTAATCTGCTGGCGAGTTTACTGCTCTCCCAGGGCACGCCCATGTTGCTGGCCGGCGATGAGTTCGGCAACTCCCAGAGCGGCAACAACAACGCCTATTGTCAGGACAACCCATTGGGTTGGCTCGATTGGCACAGGGAAGATACTGAGCTCGGCGCCTTTGTTCGCAAGCTTATCCATATCCGCCGGGATTGCGGTTTTTATGACAGCGATGACTATGTTCACACCGATGCCCTCCAGGCTCCCAGAGCCCTGGCTTGGTTTGCCGCCTCCGGCGAGGCCATGACACCCGGCCATTGGGGCGAAGTCCAGTGCCGCAGCTTACAGTTGATGCAGAGCCGTCAGCTCAATAAGAGCCTTCAGCGGGCAGAGAGCCGTCAGCGCAATAAGAGCCTTCAGCTGAGCAAGAGCCATCAGCTGAGCAAGAGCCATCAGCCCAATATGAGCCCTCAAGGAGAAAACAAACTTCAGACCGAAGCCCTGCTGATCCTGCTGCATGCCGGTGACAGCAACAGCCATTTTTGTCTGCCATCTCCGCCGCCCGGAGCCGGTGAGCAGTGGCAACTGCTGCTTTCCAGCGAAGCCGGACGGGATGAACAGCAATCCTGCTATCCCACAGCTTCATCTTTCGCCGTTGCCGCCTTCAGTTTTCAGCTGCTGGCCGCAGGTGGCCGTTATCTGTCGTCCTCAGCCAAAGGAGCCAGCCATGACTGACACTTCAAGGAATAGAGTCAAGAGCCGCAGTAAGAGCCAATCGACAACAGCATCAAAAGCCGCATCGCCAATCGCGCCCGCCACTCAACAAGCCCCAGGCCATCTGGCGCACCATGACTGCGAGCCCTGTGATTCACTGCCGGCGGCCTTTGCCAGACAGCTGAGATACGATCTTAACCGCAATGAGCGCAGGCCTCAGGAGCTCTATCAGGCGTTGGCCCTGAGCGTCAAAGAGCAGCTGTTGGACGATTGGTGCGCCAGTCGCAGCCAGGATGCTTTGTACCAGCGCAAACAGGTGGCCTATCTGTCGCTGGAGTTTTTGATGGGCCGAAGCCTGGGCAACGCCTTGCTCAATCTGGAGCTGACCGACGAGTGCCGGGAGATGCTGCAAGGCTATGCGGTAGCGCTTGAAACCCTGCAACAGCAAGAGCATGACGCCGGTCTGGGAAACGGCGGTCTCGGGCGGCTGGCGGCTTGCTTTATGGACAGCTGCGCCAGTCTCGGGCTGGCGGTCACTGGCTATGGCATTCGTTATGAGTACGGCATGTTTGCCCAGCAGATAGTTGATGGTTACCAGCAGGAGCAGCCGGACCGCTGGCTCAGGGATGGCAACCCCTGGGAAGTGCGGGCCTCACAGCACAATGTGACAGTGCCTTTCTTTGGTCATGTGCAGAGTCATGTTGACCGCGATGGCCGTCGGCACAGAGCCTGGGTGGATACCCAGGATGTACTGGCGGTTGCCTATGATATGCCGGTGCCGGGTTATCGCAACGGCCGGGTCAACACTCTGAGGCTTTGGAAGGCCGAGGCCACGGATGAGTTTGACCTTGCCGAGTTCAACCAGGGGGATTACACCGAAGCCGTGGCGGCCAAGAATCTGGCCGAGCAGATCACCATGGTGCTGTACCCCAATGACAGCAGTGAAAACGGTAAAGAGTTGCGGCTGCGGCAGCAGTATTTCCTGTCCTCTGCCAGTTTGCAGGATCTGTTGACGACCTGGGTTGCCAACAAAGGCCGGGACTTCAGTGAGTTTGCCAAGTTTCATGTGCTGCAGCTCAATGATACCCATCCGGCGATTGCGGTGCCCGAGTTGATGCGCCTGATTATCGACGAATATCAGCTGGAGTGGCAAGCCGCCTGGGACATAGTCAGCCACTGCATGGCCTACACCAACCATACCTTGTTGCCGGAGGCGCTGGAGCGCTGGCCGGTGCGTATGTTCGCCCAGATGCTGCCGCGTATTCTGGAGATCATCTATGAAATCAACGCCAGATACCTGGAGTTGGTGGCGCATCACTGGCCCGGCGACGTGTCACGTCTGCGGCAGATGTCCATCATAGAAGAGGGGGATGAGCCCCATATCCGTATGGCCTATCTGGCAATAGTGGCCAGCTTTTCGGTCAATGGTGTGGCGGCGCTGCACTCAAGGCTGTTGACCACAGGGCTGTTTCGGGACTTTTACGAACTCTGGCCGCATAAGTTCAACAACCGTACCAATGGCGTGACGCCCAGGCGCTGGCTGGCTCACTGTAACCCCCGTTTGACTGCGCTCATCAGCAGTCGCCTGGGGCAGGATTGGCTGAGCGACCTAAGATGCCTGACTGCCCTCAACGCCTTTACCTCGGACAAGCCATTTATTGCCGCCTGGCGTGAGGTGAAGCAGGCCAATAAACAGGCGCTGGCCGAGCTGGTGGCGCAGCGCTGCCAGGTGAACTTCGACCCCTCCATGATGTTTGATGTGCAGGTTAAGAGGATCCACGAATATAAGCGGCAACTGCTGAATATCATGCATGTGATCCATCTCTATCAGCGGATTGTCAGTGGCGATACCCAGGGGATGCAACCACGCTGCGTCTTGATTGGCGGCAAGGCGGCCCCCGGTTATGCCATGGCGAAACGGGTGATCAAATTGGCCAACAACGTGGCTCATATGGTCAATGAGGATCCCAGAGTCACTCCTTGGCTCAGGTTTGCCTTTTTGCCCGACTATAACGTCAGCGCCATGGAGGTGATCTGCCCGGGTACGGATTTGTCAGAGCAGATATCCACCGCCGGCAAGGAAGCCTCGGGCACAGGCAATATGAAATTCATGATGAATGGCGCCCTGACCATAGGCACTCTGGATGGCGCCAATATCGAGATGCTCGAAGAGGTAGGTGAAGACAACTTCTTTCTGTTTGGCCTCAATGCCCTGGCGGTGGAGGAGCTCAAGGCGCACTACTGCCCGGCGCAATATATAGCGTCCTCGGCGGCGCTCGGCGGCGTAATGGCGTTGCTCAAAAGTGGGCACTTTAATCTGCTGGAACCGGGGATCTTCGACCCCATCATAGCCGCCATTGAGTCGCCACAGGATCCCTGGATGCTGGCGGCCGATTTTGAAACCTACCGTCTGGCCCAGCTGCAAGCCGCCAAGGCTTATCAGGACCCTCAGCGCTGGACC
The DNA here is from genome assembly GCF_047314685.1 of Shewanella sp. BJSY2023SW001. Classification (NCBI taxonomy): domain Bacteria; kingdom Pseudomonadati; phylum Pseudomonadota; class Gammaproteobacteria; order Alteromonadales; family Shewanellaceae; genus Shewanella; species Shewanella sp. BJSY2023SW001. The sequence goes on along the minus strand of NZ_JBKORF010000051.1, from coordinate 61,934 downwards.
GCCATGAGTATTCGCAACACCGCGGTCAGTGGCCGCTTCTCCAGCGATGTCACCATAGCCGGTTATCGCGACCATATCTGGGGCGCGCAGTGAGCGCCTTTTTCTGTTAATTGGGAGCACGCTTTTATGCCGAATCCGAGTCCGCGTTATATCAGTAACCTTACCCGTGAAACCTATGCCCTGATCCTGGCCGGAGGCCGGGGTTCCCGCCTCCATGAGCTGACCGATTGGCGGGCCAAGCCTGCGCTCTATTTCGGCGGCAAGTTCAGGATCATCGACTTTCCGCTGTCCAACTGCATCAACTCGGGGATCCGCCGGGTAGGGGTGGTGACCCAGTACAAGTCCCATTCGCTTATCCGCCACGTGACCCGCGGCTGGGGGCATTTCAAAAAGGAGTTGGGGGAGTCGGTGGAGATATTGCCGGCGTCTCAACGGTATTCGGACAACTGGTATCAGGGCACGGCCGATGCTGTGTTTCAGAATATAGACATCATACGTCACGAGCTGCCGCGCTATGTGATGGTGCTTTCGGGCGATCATATCTACCGCATGGATTACGCCGGTCTGCTGGCCGCTCATGCCGAGTCCGGCGCCGATATGACGGTTTCCTGTATGGAGGTGCCGGTGGCCGAAGCGGCCAACGCCTTCGGGGTGATGGAGGTGGATAGCAGCAACCGTATTTTGGGGTTTGAAGAGAAACCGGCCCAACCCAGGCCCTTGCCGGATAACCCCGAATCCTGCCTGGCATCTATGGGCAACTATGTGTTCAACACAGAGTTTCTGTTTGAACAGCTGAAAAAAGATGCCCAGAACGCCGATTCCAACCGGGATTTCGGCAAGGACATTATCCCGGCCATCATAGAAAAGCACCGGGTCTATGCCTATCCGTTTCGCAGCGCTTTTCCCAACGAGCAGGCCTACTGGCGCGATGTGGGAACTCTGGACTCTTTCTGGCAAGCCAATATGGAACTGTTGTCGCCGACTCCTGCGCTCAATCTCTATGACGCCAAATGGCCCATCTGGACCTATCAGGAGCAACTGCCGCCGGCCAAGTTTGTGTTTGACGATGATGACAGGCGCGGCATGGCGCTGGACTCTGTGGTTTCCAGTGGCTGCATTATCTCTGGTGCCACTGTGCGCCACTGCGTTCTCTTTAATGAGGTCAGGGTTTGTTCTTACTCAGAGGTGGAAGACTCGGTGATCCTGCCCGATGTGGTGGTGTTGCGTCATTGCCGGATTCGCAAGGCTATTATCGACCGGGGCTGCATTATCCCCGAGGGGATGGAGATAGGCTTCAACCATGACCACGACAGGGCCAAGGGTTTTCGGGTCTCGGAAAACGGTGTGGTGCTGGTGACCCGCGACATGTTGGGACTGCCTGTGGGGTACGAATAATGGTGGCGAAAGCAAAACTGCAGGTGTTGATGTTGGCGGCGGAAAATGCCGCCTTGGCCGGTGCCAAAGTCGGTGGTATGGCCGATGTGCTGGCCGAGTTGCCTTTGGCGCTGCAAAGCCAAGGCGTGGCGGCGCATATCATAATGCCGGACTATGGCTTTTTGGCCAAGGAGCAGGGGGCCGATTTTCTGTGCGAGTTTGAATTTGCTTTCGGCGCAGGCACCACCCGGGCTGGGCTGTATCGGATCGCTAATCCGGCGGTTCAGCCAGGTTCCCAGGGATTGTGGATCTATCTTCTGGCTCATGAAGGTTTTTGCGGCGTTAAGCGTGAAGTCTATAGCCTGGATGGCCCTGAGCGCCCCTTTGCCACAGATGCAGGCAAGTTTGCCCTCTTCGGCGCTGCTGTTGCGGCGGCGTTGAAACAGGGGTTATTGCCGCTGCCGGACAGGTTTCACCTGCACGACTGGCACTGCGGCGGCTTTGCCATGTTAAGAGCTCTGGATCCCGCCTACTGCGGCCTATCAAAAGTGCCCTGCATCCTCAGTATCCACAATCTGGCGATGCAGGGGGTGCGGCCGCTTGCCGGCGAGGCATCTTCCCTGGCGGCCTGGTATCCCTGGCTGTTGGCCGAAGGGGCAAATCCCAAGCTGCAGCTGGCGCTGGATACCCGCTACCCCGGATGTATCAATCCGCTGCGGGCGGCGATTCAGTTCAGCGATGTCATCCATCTGGTCTCGGCGACTTACGCCAAGGAAGTGCTGCGCCCGTCACAACCTGAACAGGGCTTCTTTGGCGGTGAGGGATTGGAGGCTGAGCTGCAGGCCAAAGCCAAGCTTGGCCAGGTGTTCGGCATTCTCAACGGCTGTGACTATCAAAAAGGATTACCGCTCGCTGCCGGCAAGCGGCGGCAACTCAAGCTGCAACTGCCCAAGATAGCCACAGAGGCATTATTGAGTAAACTCGGGCGCAGCGATGCAGTGACGCCGGCCGATATGATTACCCAAATCCGCTTGGGGCAGATATCTGAGTCACCGGGAATGCTGCTGACCTCGGTTGGCAGGCTCACTGAACAGAAGTTACTCTTGCTGTGTCATCCCTGGCAGGGCAAGACAGTGCTGGAAGAGCTGCTGCTAAGGCTGGCGCAGTTCAGCGACAGCGCCTGTTTTTGGCTGCTCGGCAGCGGCGATGAGCAGATAGCGGCACTCTTTGGTCGCATCGCCGCGAGTAACAGCAATTTTCGCTTTATCAATGGTTATCATCAGGAGCTGGCCGATGCCCTCTATCAATGTGGCGATCTGTTTGTGATGCCCAGTTCTTTTGAGCCTTGTGGTATCAGCCAGATGCTGGCTTTGAGAGCAGGCCAACCCTGTTTGGTGCATGCCACAGGTGGGCTGGCCGATACCATCAGTGACGGTGACAATGGCTTGGTATTCGCAGGGATTGGGCTGGATGAACAGGCCAAGGCGCTGCTTGACGCCCTGTCCCGGGCCTTGGAGCTCTATCCCACTGCCAACTGGAACGCCCTTAGAAAAAGGGCCTCCGCCAGTCGCTTCTTATGGCAAGACAGTGCCCAACTTTATTTGAAGTTGTTATATAACGCCTGAATTTTCGGCAGCAATGAATGCTGCGCCGAGGTAAGCGCATAAATTAGTCAGGTTTCCAAAGGTGCTCTGCTACACTAGACCTGTAGATTTCTTCTTTGTTATTCACAGGCTTGGGAATAGATGGAACAGAGCATTTTCCTTCCTTTGGCACAAAATGCCGCTTTTCTGCTGGCATTGGTATTTATTTATGATGCTATTCCCAGACAACAACAACGGGACTACTTCCTGCTGTGGCGCTTGTTAATAGGCGTCATTATCGGTGGTATCTGTATTGCTTTGATGCTCACTCCCTGGAGCTATGAGCCGGGGATTTTCTTCGATAGTCGCTCTGTACTTTTAAGTATTTCAGGCCTGTTTTTCGGCGGTTTGCCAACCCTGATAGCGTGCAGTATTGCAGCCGCTTTTCGTATTTATCAGGGGGGCGGCGAAGGTGTTTGGATTGGCGTGGGAGTGATTCTCTCTAGTGGTTTGCTTGGTCTACTTTGGCGCAGGCGACGCAAACAGTCCCTCGCCGATATCGGCTACCCGGAGCTGGCCGGCTTTTCCCTGCTGGTGCATCTGGTGATGCTGGCCTGGATGTTGCTGCTGCCCTGGGAAACCGCCAAAGGGGTGCTTGCCAGTATCAGTTTACCTGTACTGACTTTGTTCCCACTCACCAATGTGTTGCTTGGGCGCTTGCTGTCGCGGCGACTGGAGTTTGAGCGCGACAATCGCATTCGGCTGCAGGATGACTTTTTGTTTCGCTCCCAGTTCAATATCGGCAATATAGGGATTTCGATTACTGCGCCGGATCAACATTGGCTCAAGATAAACCCCCATATGAGCAAAATGTTGGGTTATACAGAGCAGGAACTGACGCAATTGACCTGGTCTGAAATGACCCATCCCGATGATTTGCCCGCTGATATGGCGCAATTCAGGCGGATGCTGGACGGTGAAATCGACGAATATGAGATGGAGAAACGTTTTATCTCCAAGGCTGGTCATTATGTTTATACCCATATGACTGTGGCCTGTCAGCGCCATCATCAACAGGTGCAGCTGGTGATTGCCGGTTATATCGATATCACCTCGGCCAAGTTGGCTGAGCAGGCGAGTGCCGCCAGTCGCGAACAGTTGGAACTGGTGTTGCAAAGCGGTCAACTCGGCTTCTGGGATTGGGATCCCATCAAGGATACAGTAGTGCGTAACAAACGCAGCGCCGAGATCCTTGGTTGCTCGCTTGATAACCTCAATGATAACAAACGTCTGTGGCTAGATGGTATTCATCCCAAAGACAGAGACTGGGTGCTGCGTTCTTTGGATGATCATCTGGCCGGAAAAACAAAGCAGCACCAGGTGCAATACCGGCTGATCCGCCCGGATGGAGAGTTGCGTTGGGTACAGGACACCGGCAAGGTGGTTAGCCGTGATGAAAAAGGACGGCCGCTTAGGGTTTGCGGTGTACATGTGGATATTACCGAGCAAAAACAGCAGGAAGCTTCCCTTAAACTGGCGGCGTCCGTCTATGAAAACTCCAGTGAGGCGATGAGTGTGCTGGATGAAGTCGGCACTATTATGACGGTTAACTCGGCATTCAGTGCCATCACGGGATATCAAGCGGAGGATATTCTTGGCAGCAACATAGACATGCTCAAATGTGACGATCATGGAGAAGTGTTCTATCGTGAACTAAGTCAGGCGCTCGGGCATAAGGGGCGTTGGCAGGGCGAAATGTGGCTTCGTTGTTACGATGGCCGCAAGATAATGATCTGGCTCAGCATCAACACTATTCATAGCACGGATGATACGCCGCTGAGAAGAGTGGCGCTGTTTTCCGACATTACCGACAAAAAGCAGAACGAGCGTCTCATCTGGCGTCAGGCCAACTATGATGCCCTCACGGGCTTGCCAAACCGACGTATGTTCACCGAGCACCTGGGCAATGAAATTCGCAAGGCTGTTCGTCATCAACAAAAATTTGCGCTGCTGTTTCTGGATCTGGATTTTTTCAAGGAAGTTAACGATACCCTGGGCCATGATATGGGCGACCTATTGCTGGTGGAAACCTCAGAGCGACTGCAGACCTGTGTCCGTGAATCCGATGTGGTGGCCAGGCTTGGTGGCGATGAGTTCACTCTATTGCTCTCGGATGTGCAGGATCATAACGGGGTTGAGCGGGTTGCCAATCATATCCTCAGTAGTCTGGCCGAGCCCTTCAAGTTGGGCGATGAGACCGCCTTTATCAGTGCCAGCATAGGTATTACCCTTTTCCCAGATGATGGACAAACGGCTGAATTGTTACTTAAACATGCGGATCAGGCCATGTACGCCGCCAAAGACCAAGGCCGTAACCGCTTCAACTATTTCACCGCCTCAATGCAGGAATACGCCAGATACAGGATGCGGCTTATTCAGGATTTACGTCAGGCTCTTGAACGAAATGAATTCGAACTCAGGTTCCAACCTATAGTCGAGCTGGGCAGCGGTCGGGTGTTCAAGGCCGAAGCCTTGCTGCGCTGGAATCACAGTGAGCGCGGCAGTGTCTCGCCGGCAGAGTTTATCCCTATTGCAGAAGACACTGGGTTGATTTTCGATATCGGCAACTGGGTGTTTGAACAGGCGGCGCGTCAGAGTGCCGCCTGGCGCAAGGCCTATGGCCGCGAGGTGCAGATTAGTATCAATAAGTCGCCAATCCAGTTTCGCGACGAGGGTAACCGTTTTGCCGAGTGGCTGGAGCTGTTGGCAAGTCTTGAGGTGTCCGGCTCCGGGATCTGTATAGAGATAACTGAAGGGTTGTTGCTGGATGCCAAAATGGGGGTCAGTGATAAGTTGTTGGCCTACCGGGATGCCGGCATTCAGGTGTCGTTGGATGACTTTGGTACCGGCTATTCTTCCTTGGCGTATCTGAAGCGGTTTGATATCGACTATCTCAAGATAGATCAATCATTTACACGTAATTTGGAAACAGATGAGAGCGATTTGACTCTCTGTGAAGCCATCATAGTGATGGCGCACAAACTGGGGATGAAGGTAATAGCCGAAGGGGTGGAGACTGCCGGTCAGGCCGAGATCTTGACTCGTATAGGTTGTGATTATGCTCAGGGGTATCTGTATTCCCAGGCATTGGATATCGAAGGCTTTGAGCAAAAATATCTTGGTAAGCATCAGGTCATCGGCAGTGGAAAAGTCAGCTGATAACTTGTGTTTGCGCTATACTCGCCGGCCTTTTTATGTTTCAGGTGTTGAAGATGCAGTTTTCTGAAACCCAGCTGCCGGGGCCGCTGCTCGAAGCCGTTGCCCAGTGCGGCTATCGTGAGCTGACGGCGGTGCAGCAGCAGGTGTTGCCGGCGGCATTGGCCGGGCGGGATATTATGGCTTCGGCCCAGACAGGTACAGGCAAAACAGCGGCCTTTGGTTTGCCGCTGTTGGCCGCCTTGATTGATGAGTGGCAGCAACTGGGGCTCGCTGAGCCTGAGTATGGCGCCGCGCCCAGAGTGCTTATCCTGACACCAACCCGCGAGCTGGCACAGCAGGTGGCAACTCAGTTGGATAAATATGCCGTCCATACGCCATTTCGCATTCTGGCCATTTTCGGCGGCGCCAACTTCAACCCTCAACGTAAGGCGATAGCGGCCGGTATTGAAGTGCTGGTGGCGACGCCGGGGCGGCTGTTCGACCACCTTAGCCAAGATCATCTCAGGCTGGATAAGGTTAAGACCCTGGTGTTGGATGAGGCGGACCGCATGTTGGACCTGGGGTTCTTACCGGATATTGAGCGTCTGGGGCGCTATCTGCCAGCCGGGCATCAGACCATGTTGTTTTCTGCGACCTTCCCCGAGGAGGTCAAGCGCCTCGGGCATAAGTTGCTTGATAAGCCAGAATGGTTTGAAGTGGATAAAGAGCGCCGAACTCAGGCGCAGATCCAGCAAAAGGTGTATCCGGTAGACTATCGCCGTAAAGCCGAGTTGCTTGCCGAGCTTATTGGCCGCAATAACTGGCAACAGGTGTTGGCTTTTGTCAGTACCAAGGAGAGCGCCGAGCAGTTGCAGCAAGAGCTGAAACTCGACGGCATCAAGAGCGCCTGCTTTCACGGTGACAAGACTCAGGGCGCCCGCAGCCGTGCTCTGGCGCAGTTCATCGATGGTGAGATTCGGGTATTGGTAGCAACCGATGTCGCGGCCCGAGGCCTGGATATTCCGGCCTTGCCAAGGGTTATCAATCTCGAGCTGCCATCCCAGGCTGATGACTATATTCATCGCATCGGCCGTACCGGCAGAGCCGGGCGCAGCGGCGAAGCCATCTCTTTGGTGAGCCCGGCCGAAGAGCAAAAATTGGCTGAAATAGAAGCCTTGCTCGGTTACAAGCTGCCAAGAGAAGTACTGCCGGGTTACGAGAAGGGAGCGCCGTTGCCGGAGCGTTATTTACAGCCTATAGAGAAGCCCCGACATGCCAAGACTCACAGGGGCCATAAACCCGGTCGCAAGGGCCAGGCTCCGAAAGGGCCAAGGCGCAGATAGATTAAAAAAGCCTGCTATACTCAATGCGTTGCCTCAATAAGCCGTCGGCAGCGCAGCCCCCTTAGCTTAAGGAATAGTAAAGGTATCAGGAGATGAGTATGTTGCGAAAATTAGTGATCTTGCTGTGGTTGAGTATGCTTGTGGCTTGCAGTTCTACCCCCAAAGATTGGTCCGGTATGAGTTCAACCGAGATAGCCTCCTGGAAAGAGGCTGGCTTTGACTCCCGAAGCGCCCAGCAGTGGCATGTTGCCGGTTTCGATGCCTCAAGCGCAGGCGCCTGGCAGGATGCAGGCTTTAAACTCCAAGATGCCAAAGAGTGGCACTTGCAGAGTTTCTCTGCGGCCGAGGCCAAGGGCTGGCGCGCCGGTGGCTTTGACTTGGACGATGCCATTGAGAACCGTGCCAAAGGGCTGACACCGATAGTGGATCACGAACTCAAGCCTTAAGGTTTACAGAAATGGGCGCTATTGGCGCCCATTTTGCATCTGTTTACAATTTCCAGCTAACTCTTTCCCTGCTTGGGTTACACTCTGTTGCCTCAATGCTGTAAGGAATGGAGTCACAGATGATCCTTAAACCCGTCGCCACCAATCTGATAACCGGCTTTCTCGGCTCAGGCAAAACTACCTTTATCAAAGCGCTGCTGGCCAATAAGCCCGCTGGTGAGACCTGGGCGGTATTGGTCAATGAGTTCGGTGAAATAGGAATAGATGCCGGCTTGATGGGGCAGAGTGACTCAGGCGTTGTGATACGAGAAGTACCCGGTGGCTGTTTGTGCTGCGCCGCCGGGGTGCCGACTCAAGTGGCAGTGACCCAGCTGCTGGCCCGGGCCAAACCCGACAGATTGCTGATAGAGCCTACCGGCCTTGGACATCCCAAAGAGATTTTGAAAACCCTAAGCTCGAAACAGTTTGCCGAAGTGCTCAGCCTCAAGGCCAGTATCTGTCTGTTTGACCCGCGCAAACTCAGTGACAGGCGTTATACCGAACATGAGAACTTTCTCTCCCAACTGCAGATAGCCGATATCCTGATGGCCGGCAAGCAGGACCTCTGGCAACACCAAGCGCCAATGGCTCTGCCTGGGGATAGGCCGCAAAGTGATCCGGGGAGTGATCAGCTAAGTGAACAGATAGCCGCCTTTATTGCCGCTCAGCAACTGGAAGGGGAGCTGTTTTACTGGTCCAAAGAGCAAAAGCTCAGCGATGAATTGTTGCGAGCGCTGGCTAAGCCGGCAAAGGCCAATTTGAACGTTAAAGCCACACCCATAGGCGCCGGGCTGCTGCGGCAAAATGCCGGTGTGTTTGCCATCAAGCCACTTGATGCCGACTCACAAAGCCCCGAAGCACCCGAGTGGGACGCTCGCGGCATAGTGTTCAAGAGTAATAAAGGCGAGGGCTGTTACAGCTATGGCTGGATCTTTGCTTCGGATTGGCTGTTCGATCTCGAGCGCCTCTATCGCTGGGCCAAGGCACTCGATGTGGTGCGGCTAAAAGCTGTGATGATCACCAAAGACGGCATAGCGGCACTCAATATGCTCGACGGTGAATTGAGTGTTGAAGAGCTCGATGATGCCATGGATTCCAGACTGGAAATCATCAGTCGCGCCCCCTTGCAGCCTGAGTCTTTGGAGCAGCAACTGCTTGCCATCAGAGTCGCCGAATAACTGCCTGTTCAAGGCGGTGGCATCCTGGCTGATAACTCGGGTACAATCCGCCATTCACTTTTCTAAGGTGATTAATTTCGGAGCGCTAATTTGAAAAGAGGCCGAGTAGGTGCCTCTTAATATGGCCTCTGATATCGAACTTATGGTTTAACACCTTCGATGTTGAGAAAGCGTCATGACCCAAAACAGCGTCTCCCAGACTGAGCAGGATCTCGCCTTACTGCAGCAGCCGGTCAGTAAACTCTTTTGGCGTTACACAGTCCCCACAGTGATGTCCATGTTGGTGACCGGAATTTACGTCACAGTAGATGGGATGTTTATCGGCCATTACCTGGGAGAAACAGGTCTTGCGGGTATTATGCTGGCTTACCCTGTGGGCGCCATTCTTTATGCGATCGGTGCGCTTTTGGGTATGGGGGGCGCCGCGCTTATCTCCATCAATCTTGGCCGCGGTGATGTCGCCAGGGCCAGAAAAATTCTCGGCAACACCTTTAGTCTTTGCCTGTTGAGTGCGCTGGTGGTGTCGCTTGCCGGAACCATGTTGACCGACGATATTCTACGCTGGCTGAAAGCCGAAGGTGAGGTCTATGAAGGTGCCTACCAATACCTGTTCTGGTACTTTGCCTTAGGTATTTTCCCCATTATCTCCATGGCCTTCTCGGCGCTTTTGCGTAATGACGGTCGCCCCAGTTTCGTCACCTGGATCCTGGTATTTGGAGGTGTGCTCAACACTCTGCTGGATTGGCTGTTTATTGTGGTCTTTCCCTTCGGATTGACCGGTGCCGCCATTGCTACCATGTTGTCCCAGGCGGTCACCGGCGGCCTGTGTCTGCAACATTTCTTTGGCAAGCGCACCCGGCTTAATATCGACTGGCAGCAGATGAAATTGAGCCTGGAGCTGGTTTGGGAAATCGTTAAGTTGGGGATGCCCAGTTTCCTGATGAATCTCTACCTGTCGATTGTCTTGACCATGCATAACATGGCGCTGCTCTGGACCGGCACTTCGCTGCATGTGGCCGCCTATGGCGTGGTGAGTTATACCGAGGCCCTGTTCTATTTTGTGTTTGAAGGCATAGCCCTCGGCACACAACCCATTCTCAGCTTCAATGCCGGTGCCGGTCAATATGACAGGGTCAAGCAGACTGCCAAAATGGCATTTTCCGTTACCTTAATCTGCGCCTTGCTGGGATTGGTGCTTATCTACAGCCGCCCGGAATGGATGGTGTATCTGTTTGCCGGTGACAACCCGACCCTGGCCCCGGTTGCCATTGAAGGCATGTATCTTTATTTCTGGGGCTTGCCGATGGAAGGTTTGATTTTGGTGGGCGCCAGTTTCTTCCAGGCCATCAATCGTCCGGCCGAGGCCTCGATACTCACGGGCAGCAAGTTGCTGCTGATAGGCCTGTTCCTCTGGGTATTTGCCTGGGCCTTTGGGGTGCCGGGCGTGTGGATCTCCTTGGCGTCCTGCAGCAGCCTATTGTGCCTGTGGATGTTCTACAGCTTAAAGCGCACCAAGGTGGCATTACACCAACCTTGAGGGACAGGAAATGATGGCAAATATTTACCTGCATCAGTGATATATAAAGAAATATTAATTTAGAACTCAGGTTATTTTTGAGCGGGATCATGTTATAAAAGACTATCTTGCATTAGTTCATACTCTTGGGGGAATTTGTGACCAGTAAGCGGATTTTAATTGTGGGCGGCGGCGCCGGAGGATTGGCGCTGGCATCCAAGCTGGGACGCAAATTGGGCCTGAAGGAAGAGGCTGAAATAACCCTGATAGATAAGAGTCCGGTACATATCTGGAAGCCCAAACTGCACGAAGTGGCCGTTGGGGTGATAGATCAATCAGTAGAAGGCTTGCTGTATCGCGACCATGGCCTGAAAAATGGCTATCGCTTTCTGCGCGGTGAAATGCTGCAATGCGATCCTGAGGCCAAGACTATCACTCTGGCGGGTGTCAGTAATGATGACGGCGAGCAGATTATCGCCGAGCGTGATTTACCCTATGATTATTTGGTGATCGCCATCGGCGGGGTGGCCAACAGCTTCAACACCCCGGGTGCCAAAGAGCACTGTATCTTCCTCGACAGCCTCGACAGCGCCAATCAATTTCACCACAAGTTGCTGGACAACCTGTTGCTGCTGGATGAAACCAGTGAAAAGCTCAGTATCGGCATAGTGGGCGCCGGCGCGACCGGAGTTGAGCTGGCCGCTGAGTTGCATCATGTGCTGGACTCGGTCAAAGAATACGGTTACCTCAATGTCGACAAGCATCATCTGGAAATTCACCTGATTGAGGCGGCGCCCAAGATATTGCCGGCATTGCCGGACAAGGTGAGTTCCAGAGCCCAGTCTGTGCTGGATCATATCGGGGTTCGCTTGCATATTGGGGTGCAGGTCAAAGAGGTGACCAAGCAGGGGTTTGTGACCCAGGAAGATGTGCTGATCCCTGCCGGACTCAAGGTGTGGGCGGCCGGCGTCAAGGGGCCGGATGTACTGCAACAGTTTGATAAGTTGCCGGTCAATAACCGTAATCTCATCGAGGTAGATGCCTGTATGCGGGTCAAGGGCCACAAGGATATCTACGCCTTGGGTGACTGCGCCTTTTTGGTGCAGGACAACGGCAAGCCTGTGCCTCCCCGGGCCCAAGCCGCATCGCAGATGGCGGAAACCCTGTATAAAAATATTCTCAACCGTTTGAAGGGCAAGGCAGAAAATCCTTTTGTTTACCGCGACTATGGTTCATTGGTGTCACTGAGCCGTTTCTCGGCGGTGGGCAATCTGATGGGTAACCTGAGATCCGGCTCCCTGTTTATTGAGGGTTATGTGGCGCGGATGATGTACATGTCCCTGTATCAACGCCATTTAGCGAGTTTGTACGGTTGGTTTTCGGCGTTGGTGTATCGTCTGGCGCAGCGGCTGCTGAAGTGGCACAGGCCCAAACTCAAGCTGCACTGATAAAGTGATTTTGAATCTTATCCTAAAGGCGCTCTGTAGAGCGCCTTTTTAGTGGCTGGAATTTCAGCTTGCTTGCACCCTGGCGCTCGAGTCTCTGATAACCGGCTCTGGGGTAAAGATTTCACTGCAAACGCTCTGTTCACGGCGATTGGCGATCAACAGCTCGGTAGCTATCTGGGCAATCTTGCCGTTGGGCTGATGCACTGTGGTCAACTTGGGCCAGGTTTGGCGTGAGAAGGGGCTGTCCTCAAAGCCGACAATCGAGAGCTCGGTGGGAATATCCACCCCTTCCAGCCTGGCGGCAAACAGGGCACCGGCGGCGATTTCGTCGTTACAGGCTACTATGGCGCTGGGCCGGTTAGCCTTTTTGAGCAGCTTTTTGGCACCCTCAACTCCGGATTCAAACGAGTATTCACCCTCGACAATCAGCTCGGGAGACTCGTCCAGGCCGTTATCTCTCAAGGCCTGACGATAACCTTCGAGACGCTCTTTGGTTGATTGGTGCTGATAGTCGCCGCTGAGAAAGGCGATTTGCCTATGCCCGAGATCGATAAGATGTTGGGTAATGGCCACGGCGCCGGATCTGTCATTAACCAGTACCGCCAGCCCGGTATCGGCCAGCACTCTGTCACCGGCCATGATACGAACATAGTTGGCGCCTATGGCATCCAGGGCGGAGAGTACCTTGGGATCTTCCGACAGCGGCGGCGTCAGTACCAGTCCGGCCAGGCGGGCATGTTTCACCATAGTGGTCAGCTGTTCACAAATACCATCGGCCTTGGCATCACAGGGGTGGATCAGCAGCTCATAGCCCTTGTCCCGACAGGCGGAGAGAATACCGTTCTGCATATCGATAATGTAGTAGGCGTTGGGGTTGTCATAGACGAAGCCTATGACATAGGAACTGGTGGCAGCCAGGTTGCGGGCAGCTAAATTGGGCTGGTAATTCAACGCTTTGATTGCAGCATTGACCTTGTCGATAGTGGCCTGTTTAACCGAAGGCTCATTATTGGTGACCCGGGATACTGTCTTGATGGAAACGCCGGCATATTTAGCCACGTCATTGATGGTTACTTTCATTCAACTTAGTCCGAGATATCAGGCGAATACTCACAGCCAGCAGGGGCCGGAAGCGGCATGGCCGCTGTCGAGCATCTTATACTGCTGACTTTTAATCAGTTTGGCAACGCAGAATTTAGCCATGATTTAGTCTGGGACTTAATTTGTTTCCCGCTACAGTTGACATGCTTGGTTGTATAAAACTCTACCTGAACAGTTTTTGACCAGCTTAAAAATCTGTTTTACCCCACTAACACAGCAATATGACAGTTTTTGTTTGCTTTGTGGTTATTTTGTTGTGGCAAGGCTGTTAATTATTGTGTAATGTTTGTTCCTGGACATGACAGCGTTGTCATTCCCTTGGAGGGAATGGTTATGGCAACAAAAAAGATAATAAAGTGATGGAAGGGAAACGAGATGAAAACATCTACCTTTAAGAAAACTGCCCTCGCTGCAAATATCGCTATCCTTCTTGGGGGAGCGGTATCTGTTGGCGCGCTGGCTGCCGAGGCAGCAGATAACAACAGCAACGAAACTGCCAATATTGAAAAAATTGAAGTCCGCGGCATGCGTGCCTCGATGAAGGCTTCGGTGAATACCAAGCGTTTTTCTGATGCCGTAGTCGATGCGGTAACTTCAGAAGATATTGGTAAATTCCCCGACAGTGATGTGGGTGAGTCTCTGGGACGTATTCCAGGGGTCGCCGTTAACCGCCAGTTCGGTCAGGGGCAACAGGTTTCTATCCGCGGCGCCTCGGCGCAGCTGACCAGTACCCAGCTTAATGGTCACTCTGTGGCTTCTACCGGTTGGTTCGATCAGCAGGCCATCGACCGCAGTTTCAATTACACCTTGCTGCCACCCGAGATGGTGGGCTCGATTGAAGTCTACAAATCGTCCCAGGCCGATATTGCCGAAGGGGGGATTGGCGGCACTGTTATCATCAACACCCGCAAACCGCTGGATTTGGATGCCAACTCGGTGTTCCTGAGTGCCAAAGGGGATTATGGTAGCGTCTCGGAAGAGATAGATCCTGAAGCCTCCGGCCTCTACAGCTGGAAAAATGAAGATGAGAACTTCGGTGTGTTGCTGGCAGGTTCCTGGAGCCAGACGGACTATCAGCGTAATGGTATCGAAACCCTGCTTGGCTGGGGGGAGATAGTGCCAACCACTTTCCAACAGGATCGTGAGCGCACCGCAATCAACCTGGTGTTGCAGTATCGTCCCACCGACAGACTGGAATTGGGGCTCAACTACATGAATCTGGAGTTGGACGCCAACAACGCCAACACCTCCATCTTCCTGTTCCCCACACAACGAGGCGACTACACCTGTGAACAGGTCAATGCCGCCGGTGTTTGTACCAAGATAAACCACAGCGATCAAGGCGGTTTTGCCTGGGCACAAACCTGGGCCCGTAAGGCGAGCATGAGCTCGGATACAGTGGATTTCAACTTCAACTATGAAGCGGATAATTTCACAATTGAAGGCCGCATTGGTCGCACCGAAGCCGAAGGTGGTACCGACTTGACTGCCAACTATGGTAACTCAATCGGTGTCCCGGCTGACTTTGCCGGTATTTATGATGCCACCGGCGATAAGATCAATATCGATATCGCCAACAAGTATTTTGAGGCCGGTGACTTTAACGACCCATTGGCCACTGCCGGCTGGGCGCTGAAGAAGCAGCCCAACACGGATGAAGAAACCTTCGCTCAGTTGGACTTCAACTTCCCGGTTGCCTGGGGCGCTATCAGTGCCATCAAGACAGGTGTGAGTTATGCCGATCATGAAGTCACCCAGATGACAGATAAGGCGATAGTCAATGATGCCAAGGTTCTGACCAAAGATGCTTCTGCCTACTACAATGGCACCATGTCATCCGGCGCCGGTTTCACTCTGCCTGAACCGATATTTGATGCCATGATTGCCGATGCCTATGCCGCCATCGATGGCTTTACTATCGACAAATCCGGTTATGGCACCATCCAGGAGGAGAACCTGGCCCTGTACGCCATGGCTACTTTTGCCGGGGAAGGATTCCGCGGTAACTTCGGTTTCCGTTATATCTCGACCGATATTGAGTCCGACTATTATGCGCTCAACAAACAGGGGCAGTTTGCCGATGACCTGAGCACAGACAAGTCCAGCTATAACGACGTATTGCCGAGCGTTAACATCGCCTTCGACTTGAGCGAGGATGTGATACTGCGCGCCTCTGCCGCTCAGGTGATCTCTCGCCCCAACTACGCCGAGCTGTTTGCCACCTCGACCCTGCCGGGTTACAACGATGGCACACCTTATAATGAAAAACTGGTGCGTGGCAGTGTGGCGCTGGATCCATTCAAGGCGACTCAGGCCGACTTGAGTCTGGAGTGGTATTTCAGTGATTCGGGCCTGTTTGCCGCCACTTACTTTATCAAGGATGTCAGCTCCTTTATCACCACCAAACAGAAGCTGAATCAGCAGATAGGTATTGAAGATCCCAACCTGGTAACCGAAGGTAAAAGTTCTTGTGGCGTAGGTATCTATGACTGTTGGACTGTGAGTGAGAAGTACAATGCCGACGGCGGCAGCATAGATGGTATCGAGCTGCAGCTGCAGGACTCCTTCGACAACGGTTTGGGTTACTCGGTGAACTATACCTTTGCCGATGCATCCTCTCCGGCAGAAAACTATCCTGACCGTGTGGGCGTGTTCTCTGACTCATCCAAGCATACCGTCAACCTGGTAGGTTACTATGAGATGGACGACTTCAGCGCTCGTCTGGCCTATAACTGGCGCTCTGAGTATATGATGCGCGAGCTGCCTGGCTTCTATGGTAACCGTCAGCACGAGTCTTACGGGACCTTGGACCTCAGTGCCAGCTACTCGGTAACCGACTATTTGGATATCACTTTTGAAGCGGTCAACATCACCGAAGAAGACAGCATACAGACGGGTGTTTCCCCAATTAGTGCAGAGGATGTGATCAGCGAATTCAAGGCCGATTACCCAGTGTGGAGCTTTGAAGGCGAAGCCAGATATAAAGTAGGCGTAGCCCTGCGCTTTTAAGTACAGCTCTTTATCTTCAATACCAAAGCCGACCTTAGGGTCGGCTTTTTACTCTTTATTGTTCAAGGTTTTCATCCTGCCATTTTGCGGCGTCAGGATGAGCTATCTCTGATGACAGAGGAGTGACTGATTTAGTTAATGATAGTGATGATGGATTATGGTTTCAGAGTTAAAGCAGACAAAGTTACTTGGATAGCTTTGTGCAAGTTGTTCAATGATGGGGAGTCATTGTCACCTAGGAGGTGTTGGGTTAATCTCAAACCATTAATTGGCCTTAATTGTCTTTGATAATTGGTGGCTCAAGCGTAAGTAAGCGTTTGCCATGAGCACTGTGGCACATTACCCAGGCACTCGAGGTCCCTGCTCGGCGGGAGGAGAATAATAACAAAACCAAGGAGAGCATTATGAAGTCGGCTGTTGAACAGTTGTCCACTTACAAGAGTGTGCATCTGAACCCCACCAATATCAAAAGCCATTTTATTGGTATCCCTTTGATTATCTGGTCAGTATTTTTAATGCTGTCACTGTGGCGTCTGCCTTTTGCTGACGGTACGTTCAGTATAGCCATGCTACTGGCTGTCCTGGTCATGGCCTATTACATCAAGTTGCATTGGCGTTTGGCGCTGGGACTGGCGCTGTTTATTCTGCCGGTTATTCTGACAACCGAATGGCTCTATACTCAAGGCTATGCCAGTATCTGGTTGGGCATAACAGTTTTTGTTTTAGGTTGGATATTCCAGTTTATAGGTCACAAGTATGAAAAGGCCAAACCTGCTTTTATTGATGATCTCAACCAACTGCTTATTGGCCCGTTTTTCCTGATGGCCGAAGTGTTTTTTATGCTGGGACTGGAAGATGAGTTGGATCGCACCATTACCGCGATCGCTCGGGACAAACGTCGGGCACTGGAAGCGGCCAAAAGGGCAGCCAAAACTGCCCAATGACTTAGTTCAAAGCAAGTTGAGTTTCAGGATGGACGATAAAATTGCGGCATGATCCGTACCGTTTTGATCATGTTGTCGGCCACTTCTACCACTTCCATAGGGTAACCTGCGAGTCTCAGGCTAGTGTTGGCCTGGGGGATCTCTTCCAGATATTCCAGGATCAAACCATTGAGGGTCTTGGGGCCGTCGGTTGGGAAGTCCCACTCCATCTCTTTGTTGAGGTCGCGGATGTTGATGGTGGCATCGATCAGGAAGCTGCCATCCTGCTGCGGGGTAATATCTTCGCTGGGAGTGGTGATCATGGAAGTGGTAAAGTCGCCGACGATTTCTTCAAGAATATCTTCCAGCGTCACCAATCCTTGAATATCCCCGTATTCATCTACCACCAGGCCGATGCGTTCCTTGTTGTGCTGGAAGTTGGCCAATTGCACGTTGAGCGGCGTGCCTTCGGGAATAAAGTACAGCTCTTTTACAGCCCTCAGCAGGGAAGATTTACTGAACTGTTCCTTGGATTGCAGTCTTAACGCATCACGCAGATGCACAAAACCTACGGCATCATCTATGTTGTCACGATACAGGAGTACCCGGGTATGCGGGCTCTGAATAACCTGTTTGTTGATGCTTTTGAAGTCATCATTGACATTGATGGCGTAGAGTTCAGAGCGGGGCACCATGATGTCTTCCACAGTGACCTTCTCCAGATCCAGAATTGACAACAACATTTCCTGGTGGCGTCTGGGGATAAGGGCTCCTGCTTCATGAACAACAGTGCGGAGTTCCTCCTGGCTCAGGGCATCATCGGCACGTATGGTGCGGATCCCCATTAGTCTGAGTATGAAAGACGTGATGATGTTGACGCTTTTGACCAGAGGCAAAAACAGCCATAACAACCACTTGAGTATCAGGCTTGATGGGAAGGCGATGCGTTCTGGATGCAGTGCAGCCACAGTCTTGGGCGTCACTTCGGCAAACACTAATACCACGAGTGTCAGTACCCCGGTGGCGATGGCTAATCCCAAGTCGCCCCAGAGTCGGATACCCAGAATCGTGGCGATTGAGGAGGCGAGAATATTAACCAGGTTATTGCCTATGAGGATCAGGCCTATGAGTTTGTCGGGACGGTCGAGTAGTTTGATGGCGCGTTTGGCACCTTTGTGGCCATTATTGGCCAGATGACGCAACCGGTAGCGGTTTAGGGTCATCATGGCGGTTTCCGAACCGGAAAAATACGCCGAAATCAGGATTAACAGCAGGAGAATTATCAGGAGTATGCCGGTCGATATATCGTCCAAAAAGGGGCCCCGTCAGGAATAGCGAAAGTTAGTAAATACTGGCAATTGGATGGAGTGTCAAGTCAGGCAAAGGTCTAGCCCTGCCTGACTTAATTCAGATTAGCTCAGGATAAGTTCTTTGACGATGCGGGCGCCAAAGTAAGCCAGAGAGAGCAGGCTGGCACCGGTCAGACTGTAGATCACTGCCGTGCGGATACGGCAACCCACGGTATATTGCTGCCACAGCATAGCGATATAGACGAACCAGGCCAGAATGGAAAGTACCGCCTTGTGGCCCTTGCCATCGGCAAACATATCATCAAGGAAAATAAAGCCGGTGGCCAGCGACAGACTCAGCAGAATCACCCCTATGATGATCAGATGATACAGCTGCTTCTCTACCGTCATCAGTGGCGGAAGCGCGGGGTTCAAAATCAGTTGCTTTTTCTTTAGCTTATTTTGGATTACAGCCAGTTGTATGGCGTAAAGCGCTGCTATCATCAAGGCACTGTAGGCCATCAGCGACAATACCACGTGGACCAATACTTCAGGGTGCACTTCAAAATGAGTGATGTACTTAGGTGGCAAAAGCCATAGCAGGGATACGGATATCACGGAGCAGGCGTACACCACAGGTACCAGCACAATGACCTTGATACGTGAAAGTACCAAGGTAAAGGCCAGGGCGATAATCCAGTTCACCATGGATATTACATTGGTCAGACTGAAATTCTGGCCATCGACAGTAAAGATTGCCTGGTACAAGGCTGCAGCGTGCAGTATCACACCCAAAGCGGCAAAACCGGCAACGGTGCGGCGGTTGGGCCCCTCGGCGTGAAACAAGCGGCTTGTCACTAATATCAGCGCTATGCTGTAGAAAAACATCGCGGCAGCAGAGAGAATGACCATCTGGGATTAACCTATCCTTATGTGTAATTGGCCTCTGTGGGCAGCTTTAGAAAACTTGCAGGTATTAGAATAACATGAGCCACAGGTAATTGGGCAGTGACCCAGACGACAAAATTACTCAGTGCCCAGTAGATTAGTGCGTAATAAAGGGTAATTGGTTCCCGTCAAAAACATTCATTTGTACCTTGATAAGCGTCTATTTAACCCCATGTTGAGAACAGGGCTGCATTAATACTCCGGCTATAGTTATAATATGCCCCATCATTTTACATTCATAAACGGTATAGAACTGGACGATGTTTGAGAATCTCACCGACAGATTGTCCCGCACCCTGAAAAATATCAGTGGTCGGGGTCGCTTGACTGAAGAGAACGTGAAGGACACCCTGCGCGAAGTTCGTATGGCACTGCTGGAGGCCGATGTGGCTCTGCCTGTGGTGCGGGAATTTGTCAGCAGCGTCAAAGAACGTGCCGTTGGCCAGGAAGTGGCTAAGAGCCTGACCCCTGGGCAGGTATTTGTCAAAATCGTTCAGAGTGAACTGGAAAAAGCCATGGGGGAGGCCAACGAGGCTCTCAATCTGGCCGCTCAGCCACCTGCTGTATTGATGATGGCAGGACTGCAGGGCGCGGGTAAAACCACCAGTGTTGCCAAGCTGGGTAAGTTCCTGCGAACCAGACAGAAGAAGTCTGTGCTTGTGGTCAGTGCCGACGTATACCGTCCGGCGGCGATCAAGCAGCTGGAAACCCTGGCCAATGAAGTCGAAGTCGAATTCTTCCCATCGGACGTCAGTCAAAAGCCGGTAGATATTGCCAATGCCGCCATCGCTTACGCCAAGCGTAAGTTTATTGATGTAGTCATTCTGGATACCGCCGGTCGCCTGCATGTGGACGAGGCGATGATGGATGAAATCAAGGCGCTGCACGCTGCGGTCAAGCCGGTTGAAACCCTGTTTGTGGTCGACGCCATGACAGGTCAGGATGCGGCCAATACTGCCAAGGCCTTTAATGAAGCGCTGCCGCTGACCGGGGTGATCCTCACCAAGGTGGATGGTGATGCCAGAGGCGGTGCCGCCCTGTCCATTCGTCACATCACAGGTAAACCGATTAAGTTCCTGGGTGTGGGTGAAAAAACTGATGCGCTCGAGCCTTTCCATCCAGACCGGGTAGCTTCCCGTATTCTGGGAATGGGGGACGTGTTGTCGCTCATCGAAGAAGTTGAGCGCGGTGTCGATAAGGAAAAAGCCCTTAAGCTGGCTTCTAAAGTGAAGTCCGGCGGCAGTTTTGACCTGGAAGACTTCCGTGAGCAGCTGCAGCAGATGAAGAATATGGGCGGCATGATGGGGATGCTGGAAAAACTACCCGGCGTTGGTCAACTGCCTCCCGATGCTTTGGCGCAGGTGCAAAACGGTAAGCTCACAGGTCAGATGGAAGCTATTATTAACTCCATGACGCCAAATGAACGTAAGCGTCCGGATATGATCAAAGGCTCACGAAAACGCCGCATCGCTGCCGGTTCAGGCACTCAAATTCAAGATGTAAACCGCTTGCTGAAGCAGTTTACCCAGATGCAGAAAATGATGAAGAAAATGTCTGCCAAAGGCGGCATGCATAAGATGATGCGCGGCCTGGGAGGCATGCTGCCTCCGGGAATGAAATTCCCCGGTCGCTGATACCAAATGACATTACCTGATGTTCTTAACTATTGTCCCGCTTGGGATAAGCTGTGAATGGGCGTTGTAAAATTAGCCGGGATCGGTTGCAATCGCCCGAAAGTCAGGTAAAATCTTCCGGCTTTCTATCTGGGACTCTTCGCGAACACGGGGTTCCAGTTTTTATTTTTGCTGAAAAGCAAATCATTAGAGGATAAAGAACGCATGGTTACCATTCGTTTAGCTCGTGGTGGCGCGAAAAAGCGTCCATTTTACAACATCGTTGTTGCTGATAGCCGCAATGCCCGTGACGGTCGTTTCATCGAGCGTGTAGGTTTCTTCAACCCTCTGGCCAAAGGTCAGGAAGAAACTCTGCGCCTGGATCTGGACCGTGTTGAGCACTGGGTTTCAAACGGTGCTGCAACTACAGAACGCGTAGCAAAACTGATCAAAGACGCTCGTAAAGCAGCTGCTTAATAGCGTTTAAGGTATAGATTGATGAGCAGTAACCCACAGCCAATCGTGTTGGGCAAACTTGGTTCCAGCTATGGCATTAAAGGTTGGCTGAAAATCACCGCCTATACCGATTCTGTTGAAGGTATTTTTGACTATTCACCTTGGCTCATTAAAGAGCAGGGCGAATGGCGTGAAGTGAAGGTCACCCAGTGGCGCTATCAGGGCAAGGCGGTTGTTGCCGCACTTGAAGGGGTAGAGACGCGGGAGCGGGCGCAGATGCTCACTAACTGTGAGATCGGCATACTGCCTGAGCAGATGAAAGACCTGCCGGAAGATGAATTCTACTGGCGCGATCTTATCGGCTGCGAAGTGATCAACACCAAGGGCTACAACATGGGCAAGGTCGATCAGATCGTGGAAACAGGATCCAACGACGTCTTGCTGGTGAAGGCCAACGCCAAAGATAGCTTTGGCAAAGCGGAACGTATGATCCCCTTTGTCACCGAACAGTTCATCAAAGAGGTGAACGTTTCGGCAAAACAGATTTTAGTGGATTGGGATCCGGACTTCTGAGTCGAGGAAACAGCTTATGTGGTTAGGGGTCATCACCCTGTTCCCGGAGATGTTTCGAGCAGTAACAGACTTTGGCGTGACGGGTCGGGCCGTGAAGAATGGCCTGCTGGAAGTACAGACGTGGAATCCCAGGGATTTCACCCATGATAGACACAACACTGTGGACGACAGACCTTATGGTGGTGGTCCCGGAATGTTGATGATGGTTCAGCCCCTTCGCGATGCCATTCATGCAGCCAAGGCTGCGGCAGGTGAGGGAGCCAAGGTGATATATCTGTCACCTCAGGGACGCAAGCTGACTCAGCAAGGCGTGTCTGAGTTGGCACTATCATCCAAGCTGATCCTGGTGTGCGGTCGCTACGAAGGTATCGATGAGCGCATCATTCAGACGGAAGTGGATGAGGAGTGGTCGGTTGGTGATTACGTGCTCTCGGGCGGTGAATTGCCGGCAATGACCCTGATAGATTCGGTTTCGAGACTGGTTCCCGGCGTGCTGGGCAAACAGGCCTCGGCAGAGCAGGATTCCTTCTCTGACGGATTATTGGATTGTCCTCACTATACCCGGCCTGAATGTCTTGATGGACTGGATGTTCCGGCGGTGTTGCTCAGCGGCAACCACGAACAAATTAGACGCTGGCGTCTACAGCAGAGTTTGATAAGAACACTGCAGCGACGGCCAGAATTATTTGAAAATCTAGCTCTGACTGACGAACAGACGACTCTATTAGCGCAGTTCGTTGACGCAATGGACTCAGCCTAGTCGCAGCTCAGTTAATTCTAGAACGGAGTAAGTTATGAACAACATCATTAAAATGCTCAACGATGAGCAAATGAAAAAAGACGTACCTGATTTCGGTGCCGGTGATACCGTAGTCGTTCAGGTTCGTGTTAAAGAAGGTGACAAAGAGCGTCTGCAGGCCTTTGAAGGCGTGGTTATCGCTAAGCGTAACCGCGGTCTGCACTCCGCATTTACCGTACGTAAGATCTCTAATGGTGAAGGTGTTGAGCGTGCTTTCCAAACGCACAGCCCAATGATTTCCAGCATCGAAGTTAAGCGTCGTGGTCGCGTTCGTCGTGCCAAGCTGTACTATCTGCGTGAGCGTTCAGGTAAGTCTGCACGTATCCGTGAGAAGCTGGCTACTAAATAAGCCGCTATATAAAGACGCAAGTGTTCGCACAGAGACCCGCCTATATGGCGGGTTTTTGTTTTCAGCCGTAAATCACCTCCATAGCAGAAGGTGGACATTCAGCTATGCCAGACGAAGGTTTCTATTAGAAATTTCCCCCCGCAGTAATCACTGCTCAGCTTTCATCTTGGAAATGTAAACCCTAAATATCGCATATGGGCATAAGCTCCTGGCAAGAGGCTTTTATAGAAAAGTGTTAATGTATTTTAGGGTGACACTATTATCTTCTATTGAGATTATTGATGTTTGGGTGATTCTGTTGCAGGTTTATAGGCGATATGTTTTTCACTACACATCGTTTTCCATTAAAGCCGGGGTTGGTGTGCGAGATATCTCACAAGGTTGTGAGACAAACAAGAGTTAAATAGTGGGTTTTGTCACTAAAAAATAATTAAACCATTTAAAATTAATTGCTTACCAACCTTGTTTTGATTGCTGCAAAAAAGTTACAAGAGTTATTGGGCGGTTTATGTACAACTCCTGGGCCGGGATTGTATTAGTATTTAAATCATCCAAGGACAAGGATGATTCAGGGAACAAGGTCAGGAAGGCCTCAACCGTGAGGAACACGGTCCAGGGATAACTCAAGGAAGATGCTTATCAGGATGATGGCAAACAGGGAAAGCTACTGACCCAAGGAATATGGTCAGCGTCAGGAAGACGAAACAGGATGTATTGAAAGGATGCACAAGGACGATACAGGACACGCTTAAGGACAGAGCAAGGCCCGATCAAGGGATAATCGGGACTAAGGGAACAGGTACGCAAGTACAGGGACTCACCAGGATGGTACAGGGAGCGCAGGACGCACGGCAGACGCATGGATGGTGCAGGGAAGCAACTTAATAGCTGGAAGGCTTAACAGAGAAACAGATGGGCGCGGCTTAATTGTCGCGCCCTTTCTTATTTCGGGGCTTTGAGAATAGATAAACTCAGTCGCTCCATACTCTGAATTTTAATGGCAGAACAACCCTAACTAGCTTTCATGGGTAGAGAAGGCCTCATCGACACCTGCCCGAATTGCACCCCCCTCCTGAGCCACAACCGCCACCGACACTGCCCCTGGCCGTTGGCGCTTCATGCCATTCGGGTTCGGGAAAGATGGGCCATTCGATTTTCTGGATCTGTTTGCCGTGCATCAGAATATGGCCGCGATATTGGTTGATGCCATCGGTACTGAACTCAAACATAAAGCGTGCCTTCCAGCACAGACCATTCCGGCCACCTATGCTGGGACGCGCCGACTCCATGGCGATGGCAAGCATCTGCACCTTTTGTCGCTGGCATTCCCTTTCGGCAAATACCCGGCTGAGTTCGGCCATTTGTCGCAGCTGCCAGAAAAACGCAGCAATCATAACCAGCGCTGCGATCAGTAGAAAATCTGTCATCATTCTGTGGTCGCCCTGAACAGACCGCCAATGGCGCCGGATAGGCGGTCACTGCGGTGAGGATTGCGAAGTTCGCTCAATACCTGGGTACGTATCCCGGGTATGGCCACAATATCAGCAAAGATTTGATTAAAGAAGCTTTGCTCCTGTAAAGCCAAAGCCTCGAGATAAATTTTGCGGCATCCATCCTGTTTCAGACTAAGCCAGCAGCGGGCGGCGATGGCAACCAAGGCATCAATATTTAGCGCTTGTTGCTTGTTCAGCTCAGTTATCGCCTGTTGGCAGAGTTCGGGGTGAGACGCCAAGGCGCGAAGGAAGTAAACCTTATGTTCGGGGGCCGCTTCTTTGAATGCCTGGAAGAGCGTTTCGGCAAGCGGCTCAGGCAGCAATATATGTTCCAATTGCTGGCAAAGGGCAATCTGTACCTCGGCGGCGCCTTTGTTCAATCCTTGTTGCAACAGGGCTGAGTGGTCCAGTTCATTGACCCTGGCACAGATATCCGCCAGCCCTTGCAGTCCCAGATGTTGCCAGTTTTCGGCTGCCACCTTGCCGCTCAGGTATTGGCAGGCATATTCATACTGTACAGAAGCGGCTTGTCCCAATTGTTTACGCACCAAGGCGTTGAACAGGGCCAATTTTTCCTGCGATGGCTTGAAACTGAAGGGATGATTGGCCATCTGTTGCTGCTGGGCTTCGCTCAGTTCACGGGTCAGGTTTTCCCCCATGGCTTCAAGCAGCATTTGAATAAACTGGCTACGCGCAGCTGGGACCAGGAGTCCGCGCTCATCCAAGGGTAATTTCAGGAACCAGATATATTGCTGATTGCTGCCATCCCAGAACACCAGGGCAAACTGGGCATGCCCTTGTATGGGAAAGGGGTAAGGGCTTTGAAGGGCTTCTATTTGATGAAAAGCCATGGGATCTATGTGCTGCACCCTGCGGCCGAGATCATAGACCTGATACTGGGTGTTGGCGGCGGTGAGAAGTTCGCTGAGGGTAGTGATACTGTCCATGCTCGTTTGACTCTTGTACAACAAATGCGGTGCATTATAGGGATAAGCTTGGCCCGATGGTATGATTGACGCCAATTTATTGTTTTGGATCTACGAGGTAACAGATGCCTTTTCTGGCGACTGAAAAACTCCTGTTGGCCATAGAGGTCGAATTGAAAGCGCAGGGAATGTGGAGCGCAACGGTTCCTGGCGCGACTGCCATGGCCAGCCAGGCGCCCTTTGCCTGTGACAGTATGGCGTTTGAAGCCTGGTTGCAGTTTATTCTGTTGCCGAAAATGCGCGCGCTGATAGAAGCACAAATGCCGCTGCCATCAGCTATAGCAACTGCGCCTATGGCCGAGCATGTATGGGGTGAAGCGCCCACATATCGTAATTTGATCACTTTGTTGAGAACCTTGGATGAACTCCTTACCAAACAAGCAAGATGAGACCCAGCTTCAAGCCGAGATTTCGGAGCAATCTTTGACACCAGTGGATGAAGAGTGCCCCGAGATCCGTATCCTCTATGAAGATGAACACCTGGTTGCCATTCATAAACCGGCGGGATTACTGGTGCACAGAACCTATCTGGCGCGAAAAGAGCGTTTTTTCGCCATGCAGCTGACTCGGGATCTGGTGGGTTGCCATGTGTTTCCGGTGCACAGGTTGGATAGGCCTACTTCGGGCGTCTTGTTGTTTGCCAAAAGCAGTGAAGTTGCTGCTCTTCTGTGTCAGCAGTTTGCCGGGCGCGAGACGCGCAAGGAGTATCTGGCCCTGGTGCGCGGTAATATGCACCAAGCCGGTACGCTGGACTATCCACTCAAAGAGGAATTGGATGCCGTGGCCGATAAAAATGCCGACCGCAACAAGGAAGCCCAGGATGCCATTACTCAATATGCGCCGCTGCTCAATGCCGAGATCCCTTTCCCGTCAGGGCGGTACCCCAGCAGTCGTTTTGCCTTGATGCGCCTCTCGCCGTTGACCGGACGTAAGCATCAGCTCAGAAGGCATATGGCTCATCTGCGTCACCCCATCATAGGTGACACCACCCACGGCGATGGCAAACAAAACCGTTTCTTTCGCGAACACTTCGGCCTCAACCGTTTATGGTTGCTGGCTCAGAGCTTGAGCTTCACTCACCCAAAGACAGGTGACCCCGTCACTATAGTGACAGAGCCGGAGGCTGAATGGCAGCAAGTGTTCGATGGCCTGGGCTGGGATGAGTCCCTGCTTGAGTCAGACAGCGGTTTGCTGCTGGCTTAGGGAAGGTGCGAATAAGTCCTCGTGGCACTCTGGCTTGCACAGCAATTGGCGTTCAAGGCATCTGGCTGAAGGCATGCCGGGGCCTGTCGAAGTCGGATAACGCAGAGAGCCGGTTGCTGTGAAAGCCCCGAAGGGCGTGGCTTACAGACCTGCCTGCTATGTTGTGCTTCTTGCAAAGGACTAGGGCCATTTGCTGCGAACCACGCCTTGCATCCAGGCCCGTAAGCCGACGCAGAGCACACATGGGACTTGTTCGCACTTTCCTTAGGTTTCGTCTTTATTGGTGCGCTGGTGCATCATGTCAAGCAAGGGACGGTAAGCGTCGAGTGGATAGTGGGCATGGTGTTGGTCTTGTTGAGCGGCTCTAAAGTAACACATACGGCGAACATGAGTTGCCCTTTGATGTTGCTTCTGAAGTTTCTGTCTGCTGCTCTGTCGCATCGCTGCGTTTCCTTATCGCCAATGGCGTGTCGGCTGGGTGTCTGTTGATGCTTATGCTTGCAGCATAAGCAGACGATACAGTATGGTGGAGAACAATGAGTATTGACTCCGAGGTGCAGAGTATAACATGAAAAAAGTGAACCTGGTGTTTGGAACTGTCTATGGTAATGCCCAGTTTGTTGCCGAGACGCTCCAGAAGCAGCTCCAGACTCATGGCTTGGAAGCTAAACTTTGGCAAAGTCATGAGCTTAAAGGATATATACCGGCGGCCGATGAGTATCTGTTGCTGGTTTCTTCCACTACCGGGCAAGGGGATCTTCCGGATGATATTTTGCCCTGGTTTTTGGAACTGAAAGACACGGCCCCCTACTTGCCTGAGCTCAGGTACGGAGTTATTGCCCTGGGAGACTCGAGTTATGAGACCTTCTGCGGCGCAGGTAAACAATTGGATGAACTGTTTGCGGAGCTTGGCGCCAAACGTATCGGTGAACGTTTGGAGATTGATGCCTGCGAAACCATGGAACCCGAGGTCGAGGCTCAAGCATGGCTCAACAACTGGCTACCCCTGCTGAAAACAGAACCGGGCGCCTGAAAGGCTTTTCACAACATTGGTTTAAGTTTGCTCAGCGCCTGAGTCAGGCGCTGCTTGTCCCCATAGCTATCCTGCCTGCTGCCGGAGTGATGAAAGGCCTGGCCAGCACGCCGACAGGTATTTTGTCTCCTTCGCTCAATGAGCTGTTTGCCACTACTGGCGATCTCATCTTCACTATGATGCCGTTGTTGTTTGCCATCGCGATTGCCATAGGCTTTTGCCGTGATCAGGGGATTGCCGCCTTCAGTGCTGCGTTCGGTTATGGGGTATTCAACTCAAGCTTATCGCTGCTGGCCTCGCAAAACCCCGTGCACACCTCGGTTTGGCTCGGAGTGGAAACCATAGATACAGGTATAGCCGGTGGCATGTTGCTTGGGGTAATGACCTGTTTGGCGATGGCCATGAGTCGTCATTTACGTTTGCCGGCTATCTTTTCCTTCTTTGAGGGACGCCGCAGCGCGCCATTGTTGATGCTGCCGTTGGCGGTGTTGCTGGCCTATTTGCTGGCGCTTATCTGGCCACCTTTGGCGCACTATATTGAGGTGTTCTCCAACTGGGCCGTGTATCAAAAGCCACAGCTGGCCTTTGCCATCTATGGCACAGTGGAACGCCTCTTGCTGCCGCTTGGACTGCACCATATCTGGAATGCGCCTTTCTATCTCGAGCTTGGGCAGTATTATCAGGATGGTCAATGGCTCAGAGGCGAAGTGGCGCGCTACCTCGCCGGCGATCCCCAGGCCGGCAACCTGGCCGGTGGCTATCTCATCAAAATGTGGGGCCTGCCAGCGGCGGCCCTGGCGATTTGGCGCTGTGCCGACAAGAGTGAACGCAATCGGCTGGCCGGCATTATGCTGTCGGCGGCGGCCACCAGTTGGCTCACCGGGGTAACTGAGCCGATTGAGTTTGCTTTCCTGTTTGTGGCGCCTTTGCTGTATCTGGTGCATGCACTGCTGACCGGGCTGGCTTATGCAGTCTGTATCTGGCTCGACATTCACTATGGGCTGGTGTTTTCCAACGGTTTGCTGGATTTTGCCCTTTTGTGGCATCAATCCGCCAACGCCGGTTGGTTTCTGATCCTGGGCCCCTTGACCGCAGTCATCTATTACCTGATTTTCCGGGCTTCCATCATGGCATTCAATCTTAAGACGCCGGGGCGGCTGGAGCCGGAAACCACTTCGGGCGGCAATCTGCTGGCCATGATAGGCGCGCTCGGCGGCGCCGCCAATATCCGCAACCTCAGCGCCTGTATGACCCGGTTGCGCCTGAGTGTTGAACGTCCTGAGCTGGTGGACAAGTCACGCTTGTTGGGATTGGGAGCCAAGGGCGTAATAGTGGTGGGGCAGGGCGTTCAGGTGGTGTTTGGCACCAAGGCCGAGACCTTGAGAGGGCTTTTGCAAAAGTATCTGGACAGCCGCCAGACAAGCCGGAGATAACGAGCTGCTTTTGATGAATAAATTTTAAGCGCGCCAGTGGCGAGACTGTGGCATATTCAAACTTTAATGCTGTAATCGGAGCCGATATGCCACGCAAAATACTGATGATTGATTGTGCCGATGAATATGGGCTTATCGCCAGAGTTACTGGGGTATGCTTTCAGCACAGACTGAATATCATCAAAAACAACGAGTTTGTCGATAATCAGCAGGGGCGCTTTTTCATGCGTACCGAGCTTGAAGGTGAGTTCGATGAAGCTAAGCTGTTAGAAGAATTGGCTGAAGTTCTGCCCAAGCAAAACCATATGAAACTGGTGGATGCCGGACGCAAGCGCATAGTGGTGTTGGCGACCAAGGAGGCCCATTGCCTTGGTGATCTCTTGATGAAAACCTACTATGGTGCCCTCGATGTGGAAATAGCCGCCATAGTGGCCAACTACGATACGCTGGCACCGCTGGCGGCCAAGTTTGAGGTGCCTTTTCATCATGTCAGCCATCAGGGGCTGGATCGCAACGCCCACGAGCGTGCCATGTTGGATATTATCGCCGGCTATCAGCCTGAATACCTGGTACTGGCCAAATATATGCGGGTGCTTACCCCTGAGTTTGTCGAGCAGTATCCCAATAAGATCATCAATATTCATCACTCCTTTCTGCCGGCCTTTATTGGCGCCAATCCCTATCGTCAGGCGTGGGAGCGCGGGGTGAAAATTATTGGGGCCACGGCGCACTTTGTGAATAACTGTTTGGATGAGGGGCCCATCATTAAGCAGGATGTTATCCCTGTGGATCACAGTTACAGCGCGGCAGATATGGCCAAAGCCGGCCGAGATGTGGAAAAAAGTGTTCTCAGCCGGGCTCTGGCGCTGGTACTCAATGAACAGGTCGTGGTGTACGGCAACAAAACCTTGGTATTTTAATCCGAGTGTTTTGGGCTCAGTGAGTTCAGCGGAAACTCACGTAGAGTTTTTCCTCCTCTGGGATCATGGCCATATCGGAAATGGTCACTTTGCCGGGCAGGAAGCGGCCAATCTTTTTGGCTGTGCGATCGGCGCCATGACTCATGGCAAATTGATGCAGTGACTCACCATTGCACACCAGTCGAGGGAATACTCGCTGTTCATTGATCCGGTACTCACGCAAGGTGGTGGAAAACTCTATCATGCTGTTGCTGGCACTGGATTTACAGACCTGGATCAACGCCTGCTCAATATAAGGATCCATTACGGCCTGGGCACTGAGAGAGCCGAAGCTCAGGCCGGCGACAGCCAGTAATACTGCGCCGGTGCGGGTACGTTGGCAAAGGTTCATGGCTTGCTCCTTTTCGGGATGCTTCAAGTACCATTTAAGTACAGTCGCAGCAGCGGCATTTGCCAGCGATTGAATAGAGGCTTTCTGTCAGCAGTTGTTGCTGTTTGGGCAGGGTGTGTCCCAAGGTGTGGAAGTTTGTCTCTTGGTAAGTAAATGTGTCTGCCTGTGCCCTTATGGGCAGAGCAGACAGACACATAGATGGGGATACTGACCTAATAAAGTGTTTATTGCTCTAGGTCAGTTCCCGAGGGCAAGGGTCAGTCGACCATCCGCAGCAGTTCGTTGATACCCACTTTTCCGCGGGTCTTCTCGTCTACCTTCTTGACTATGATGGCGGCATAAAGATTGTACTTGCCGCAGCTGGAGGGCAGAGTGCCTGACACCACCACAGAACCTGCTGGAACCCGGCCATAGTGAATTTCGCCGGTTTCGCGGTCATAGATGCGGGTGCTCTGGCCGATATAGACCCCCATGGAGATCACTGAGCCTTCCTCGACCACGACTCCTTCAACGATTTCAGAGCGGGCACCGATAAAGCAATTGTCTTCAATAATGGTCGGGCCGGCCTGCAGTGGCTCGAGTACGCCACCGATGCCGACACCGCCGGAGAGATGCACGTTTTTACCAATTTGCGCGCAGGAGCCAACCGTGGCCCAGGTGTCGACCATGGTGCCTTCATCCACATAGGCGCCCAGGTTAACGTAGGAGGGCATAAGCACAGTGTTTTTACCGATGAAAGAGCCTTTGCGCACCGCAGCCGGTGGCACAACACGTATGGCTTCGGCGCGAAAACGCGCTTCATCATAGTCGGCAAACTTCTGTGGTACCTTGTCGAAATACTTGGTTTCGGCCCCATCGATTACGCCATTGTCGAAGATGCGGAAAGACAGCAAAACGGCTTTCTTGAGCCATTGGTGCACATGCCATTGGCCGTCCAGTTTCTCGGCCACTCGGGCCTCGCCTCTGTCCAGCATGTCAATCACTCGTTCCACGTCGGCACGCAGCTCGGCGTCAACTGTGGTTGGGCTTATCTGTGCGCGAGCTTCAAAAGCCGCCTCAATACGTTGGCGTAAAGCCTCCATTGGTTTCTCCCGTTTACTTAGGTTGTTGGGGTCCCGAATTGGGACAGGGCACTGATCAGTGACTCTTTCAGCCTGTGTTGCTGGGCTTCATCCAGTGCCAGTCCCTGATTGGTTTGTAGAATAAAAAAGTCCTCGGCGCGCTCGCCTATCGTGGTGATCTTGGCCGCCAGCAGGGTGACATCACAGCGATAGAAGGTTTCACCTATCTTGGCCAGCAGACCTGGGCTATCCAAGGCTATCAGCTCCATCATACTTGTACCATGGCGGCGGGTAGGCAGAAAACTGACCTGAGTCGGAACTTTAAAAGGTTTCATCTTGCGCGACAACTTGCGAAAGCGCGGGATCTTGGGTTGTTCGCCACTGAGCGCTTTGCCAAGGGCCTTGCGGATACTTTGTATCCGCGATAACTGACTTACCGCCTTGCCGTCCTGCTCGAGGATCACAAAGGTATCCAAAGCGTAATTGTCCTTGGATGTCATGATGTTGGCATCATGAACATTGATATTCTTGTTGTCCAGCACCGCCATCACAGTGGCAAACAGCTTGGGTTTGTCCTGGCAGTAGACAAACAGCTCTGTGCCGCCACGGGTGGTGTGTTTGGATACCATTACCAGCGGTTCATCCTGCTTGTGCTTTAGAATGGCCTCAGCGTGCCAGGCGATTTGATTGGGTTGATGACGCAAAAAGTAATCGGCCTTGAATCTCTGCCACAACAGATCCAGCGCTTTTTCCTTGAAGCCGCGCCGCAGCAACTCTTTCTTGGCTTTAGCTTGATGCTCCCGTACCCGGGCACGAATATCCACCGGCTTTTCTTTACCGCGGGCAAGCACTCTCTGAGTGGCAAAATAGAGATCCCTGAGCAGGGAGCCCTTCCAGTTGTTCCAGGTTTTTTCATTGGTGGCACAGATATCGGCTACCGTCAGGCAGTAGAGGTAACTCAGGTGCACCGCATCGCGAACTTTATCGGCAAAGTCGGCGACCACTTCCGGATCGGAAATATCCCGCCGCTGGGCGACAATCGACATCAACAGATGATTTTCTACCAACCAGCTGACCAAGCGGCCGTCGTGGTCGTTGAGACCGTGCAGTTTGCAAAATTCCAGCGCATCGACTGCGCCGAGCTTACTGTGATCGCCGCCGCGGCCTTTGGCGATGTCGTGGAAAATGGCCGCCAATACCAGCAGCCCCTTTTTTGGCAATTGATTGATCAGCACAGAGCCGAGTGGGAATTCCTCTTTCTGTTCTGCCTGGGCAAATTTGTCGATATTGAGCAGCAGCCTGTGGGTGTGTTCATCTACCGTGTAGGCGTGGAAGAGGTCAAACTGCATCTGGCCTTCAATGGCGCGCCAGGCAGGTAAATAAGCCGACATCACTCCGTGTTTGTGCATTAGCGACAGGGCGGCAATACCGCGAGCATGACGGAGAATTTCCATAAATACTCTACGGCAGCCCTCCCGGGCCATCAGAGGTTGCGGCTGGGCGCGTCTGGCTCTTCTCAGCGCCCTCAGGGTTGGCGCGTAAATTCCCTGAATGTTGGAATTGCGGGCCACATGCAAAAACAGCCTGACGATCTCTTCCGGATCGTCAAACAGCGCCAAGTCCAGCGCCTCGATAAAGCGACCGCGGCGCTGATAGTGTTCATCTATAGGCTGGATTTCCAGCGCCTGAGTGTGTCCCAGGGTGGCGCGTTTGAACAGTTGCAGCAGCATCTCGTTGAGCTCCATCACCCGCCGCACTGTGCGGTAATAGTGCTTCATCATCTGCTCGACCGCCAGTTGGGTAGCGTCTTCGTAACCCATGAGGCCGGCTACCTGACGCTGCAAGTCAAACAGCAAACGGTTTTCGTCACGGCCCGATGCCAGGTGCAGGGCAAATCTCAGCTCCCAGAGGAAGTGCTGACACTCAAGCAGCTCTTCGAGTTCTACCTGCTCCAAAAAGCCGTGTCCGACCAGTTCTTCAAGTCTGGCGGCATCGAAGTGGCGCATAGCGACCCAGGCTATGGTCTGAATATCCCTCAGGCCACCGGGGCAGGTCTTGATATTGGGCTCAAGATCGAAGGCGTTGGCCCTGGCATGGCGGGCACGTTGTTCATCTCGCTTGGCATTGAAAAACGCGTTTGAGGGCCAGAATTGGTGCTCGCGAATCGCGTCGTAGAGAGTATCAAACAGGATTTCCGGGCCGGTAAGCAGTCTGGCTTCCAATAGGTTGGTGGCTATGGTGATGTCTTGTCGACCCTGTTGCAGGGTTTCTTTCAAGGTTCTGACACTGTGACCGATTTCAAGACCAGCGTCCCAGAGAAAGGCGATATAAGCACTGAGCCTGCTCTCGGCTGCTGGGTCCAGGTTGTCATCCACCAGAAACAGCAGATCTATGTCCGAGTAGGGATGCAGCTCACCGCGGCCATAGCCGCCGACGGCGATAAGAGCGATGGGATAAGCATCCAAGCCTTCGGCCTGCCATTGTTCAATCAGCTGCTTATCGACAAAGCGACAGCGGCTGGTAACCAGTTCGACTATCTTTTCTCGCGAGGTAAACCTGTCAAACAGGGCTTGATTCTGCTCACAAAGTGCCGTTTTGGCTGCCAGCGCTGTGCTCATTCTATTCCTTGGGTGACGCCTTATTTGGCGTGATTGATGATCCTCGGGAAATCTTCCTCGGCGCGCAGCGTCAGAACTTCTACGCCGGTTTCGGTGATTAACAGAGTATGTTCCCACTGAGCTGAATTTTTACCATCTGAGGTGGTGACAGTCCAGCCGTCATCCTTATTCAGTACAGAAGTGTGGCGACCGGCGTTGATCATCGGCTCAATGGTAAAGCACATGCCAGGGCGTAGTATGGTCTTGTCGTTGTTTCTGTAGTGCACCACTTGTGGCTCTTCATGGAAGCCGGCGCCGATACCGTGACCGCAGTAATCCTGCACGATTGAATATTTGTCCAGGCCTGACTTGCTGGCCTTGATAAACTTCTCAACTGTGGTACCAATCTCGCCCAGCTGCATGCCGGGGCGAACTTTACGGATGGCGGCGTAGAGGCTCTCCTGGGCGATACGGCACAGGCGGCGATCTTTCGGGCTGACATCACCGATCAGGAACATTTTGGAAGTGTCGCCGTGATAACCGTCCTTGATAACTGTGATATCAATGTTAAGGATATCGCCGTCCTTGAGCACGCGATCACTGGGAATACCGTGGCAGATCACCTCATTGATAGAGGTGCAGATGGACTTGGGAAAACCGTGGTAATTGAGCGGCGCGGAGATGGCGCCCTGTTCTTCGGTGTACTTGGCGCAGATATCGTTGAGTTCGTTGGTACTGACCCCGACCTTGACGTGTGGGGCTATCATTTCCAACACATTGGCGGCCAGCTTGCCGGCGGCGCGCATTTTCTCAATTTCTTCTGCTGTCTTGATGACTATACTCATGGGGCTTTCTCTTAATAACGAGTGCCTTGGCCAAGGCCAATTCACCTTGTTTGTGAAACGGTAAAATAACGCTACTGACGCGGCTTTGAACTGAGTTTAAGGCCGACATGAGAGCGGTAAAAAGTTTGTGTTTGCCGGCGATTTATGGTATAAAGCGCGCCGTTATGTTTGACTCTAAGTGACTTTGAGTTGACGACTCTATGAGTTCGAATTAGCTTCAAGTCGGCTGCCTTTGATGGGGGAACCCATTTTGTCGGCAGGTAAGAGTAAAGATGGCGGCCATTATACATGGCATTTAACTCAAATACTAAATCACACACGTATCGACACATTCTTCGGGGTGCCCGCGGCTTGACCAAAGGGTCGAAGACATGGGATGCGTGGAGGTCTAACCCCTTAAATTAAGGTATAGAAAATGACTACAGTTTCAATGCGCGATATGCTCCAGGCCGGTGTACACTTCGGTCACCAAACCCGTTACTGGAACCCTAAGATGAAGCCTTTCATCTTCGGTGCTCGCAACGGTGTACACATCATCAACCTCGAGCACACTGTGCCAATGTTCAATGAAGCTCTGGCTTTCATCAGCAACATTGCTTCCAAGAAAGGTAAAATCCTGTTCGTAGGCACCAAGCGCGCTGCCAGTGAAGCCATCAAAGAAGCTGCCGTATCTTGCGAGCAGTTCTACGTGGACAAGCGCTGGCTCGGCGGTATGCTGACCAACTGGAAAACCGTTCGTCAGTCAATCAAGCGCCTGAAAGATCTGGAAACCCAGTCTGTTGACGGTACTTTCGACAAGCTGACCAAGAAAGAAGCGCTGATGCGTACCCGTGAGCTGGAAAAGCTTGAGAAGTCTCTGGGTGGTATCAAGAACATGGGCGGTCTGCCAGACGCCATTTTCGTTATCGGTGCCGACCATGAACACATCGCTATCAAAGAAGCCAACAACCTGGGTATCCCAGTTGTTGCCGTAGTAGATACCAACTCTGCTCCAGATGGCGTTGACTACATCATTCCTGGTAACGACGACGCTATGCGTGCAATCCGTTTGTATGCTGAGTCTGTAGCTGCTGCTGCCAAAGCTGGCCGTGGTCAGGACCTGGCTGTTCAAGCTGAAGAAGACGGTTTCATCGAAGCTGAATAATAAGGTGCGATGCTAGTACATCACCCTTATTAACCAAGAGATATGATTGGTTAACAGGGGCCATATGGCCCCTGTTTTATACCTACTTATCAATAGGTTAAATTTGTCGAATTATCAATTGAGGATTTAACAATGGCAATTACTGCTGCCCTGGTTAAAGAACTGCGCGACCGTACTGGCGCAGGCATGATGGATTGTAAAAAAGCCCTGACCGAAACTAACGGTGATATCGAAGCTGCAATCGATAACATGCGTAAGAGCGGCGCGGCTAAAGCGGCCAAGAAAGCCGGTAACATCGCTGCCGAAGGTACTATCCTGATCAAAAACGGTGCTGGTTACACTGCTCTGGTTGAAGTTAACTGCCAGACTGACTTCGTAGCAAAAGACTCTAACTTCCTGGCTTTCGCCAACGAAGTTCTGGACGCTGCCGCTGCTGCCAAAGTGACTGTTGAAGATCTGAAAGCCCAGTTCGAAGAAGCACGTGTTGCCCTGGTTGCCAAAATCGGTGAAAACATCAATGTTCGTCGCGTTGAGTACATCGACGGTGACAAGATGGCTTTCTATCGTCACGGCGATCGCATCGGTGTTGTTGTTACCGGTGAAGCCGATGAAGAAACGCTGAAGCACATTGCAATGCACGTTGCTGCCTCTAAGCCTGAGTACGTTAACCCAGAAGACGTTCCAGCTGAAGTGGTTGAGAAAGAGCGTTCCGTTCAAGTTGAAATCGCTATGAACGAAGGCAAGCCTCAGGAAATCGCTGAGAAGATGGTTGCCGGCCGCATGAAGAAGTTCACCGGTGAGGTTTCTCTGACTGGTCAACCATTCATCATGGAGCCAAAGAAAACTGTTGGCGAAGTTCTGAAAGAGAAAGGCGCCACTGTGACTAACTTCATCCGCTTGGAAGTGGGTGAAGGTATCGAGA
Source organism: Shewanella sp. BJSY2023SW001 (assembly GCF_047314685.1). Taxonomy (NCBI): domain Bacteria; kingdom Pseudomonadati; phylum Pseudomonadota; class Gammaproteobacteria; order Alteromonadales; family Shewanellaceae; genus Shewanella; species Shewanella sp. BJSY2023SW001. The sequence continues at coordinate 24,721 of NZ_JBKORF010000051.1, read as the reverse complement.
AGAAAGAAGAAGATTTTGCTTCTGAAGTAGCTGCCCAAATCGCTGCTTCCAAGAAGGCTTAATCGCCAATTCTTAACCCTCCCAAGACCGCAGCAGCCGCTGCGGTCTTGTTATGACCAGGACAGAAAAAGATGAGCACCAACCCAAAACCTGCATTTCGACGTATTCTGCTGAAACTGAGTGGCGAAGCCCTGATGGGCGAAGAAGGCTTCGGTATCGATCCCAAGGTACTGGATCGTATGGCCCAGGAGATTAAGGAGCTGGTTGAGCTCGGCATTCAGGTTGGCGTGGTCATCGGTGGCGGAAACCTGTTCCGTGGTGAAGGGCTGGCCAAGGCCGGTATGAACCGCGTGGTGGGCGATCACATGGGTATGCTGGCGACAGTGATGAATGGTCTGGCAATGCGTGATGCGCTGCACCGTGCCTATGTTAATGCCCGTCTGATGTCTGCTATTCCGCTCAATGGCGTGTGCGATAGATACAATTGGGCCGAAGCTATCAGCTTGCTCAAGTCCGGGCGCGTGGTGATTTTTGCTGCCGGTACCGGTAACCCATTCTGTACCACAGACTCTGCTGCTTGCCTGAGAGGGATTGAAATTGAAGCAGAAGTCGTGCTAAAAGGCACTAAAGTTGATGGCGTATATTCAGATGATCCTATGAAGAACCCTGAAGCCGTCAAATACGATGAACTGAGTTACAATGAAGTTCTGGATAAAGAATTGAAAGTCATGGATCTGGCTGCTTTCACCATGGCCCGTGACCACGACATGCCTATATTGGTCTTCAATATGAATAAGCCAGGTGCGCTGCGCCGGGTTATCATGGGTGAAGAAGCCGAAGGCACGCTGATCAAAACGAAATAACCGACTGATTGCAAAAAGGACATTTAACGTGATTGATGCGATTAAAGAAGATGCACAGGTTCGTATGGACAAGTGTGTGGAAGCCACCAAGGCACAAATGGCCAAGGTGCGTACCGGCCGTGCTCACCCCGCACTGCTGGATTCTATCCAGGTGTCTTACTACGGCACCATGACCCCGCTCAAGCAGGTGGGTAATATTTCAGTTGAAGACAGCCGCACTCTGGCGGTTAACGTGTTCGACCGTAGCATGATTCAGGCTGTAGAAAAGGCGATCATGAGCTCAGATTTGGGCCTGAACCCTATGTCTGCCGGTGCCACTATCCGTATCCCTCTGCCGGCTCTGACCGAAGAGCGCCGACGTGATCTGGTTAAAGTGGTGCGTGCCGAGGCTGAAAACGGTCGTATCGCCGTGCGTAACGTTCGTCGTGATGCCAACTCTGCGGTGAAGAACCTGGAGAAGGACAAAGAGTGTACCGAGGACGATGTACGCCGCAGCGAAGATGAAGTACAAAAGATAACTGACGTACATATCAAGAAGATAGACGAACTGTTGGCCGCGAAAGAAGCGGAATTGATGGAAGTCTGATATTGACTCGCTAAACTAGAGTTGATGCGCCGTGTAGGGGTATACTACGCGGCGTTTGTCTATTTATAAGGGTTGTTTATTCAGATGTCATCCAATATGGAAGCCGATCCTACGACTCCAACCAGCACAGGTGACTGCCAGACTTCAGAGTGCTTACCTGAGCAGCTTTCAGAGCTGGTAAAACAGTCTATCCCGCAGCATGTGGCTATCATTATGGATGGTAACGGCCGTTGGGCTCAGGCCCAGGGTAAAGCCAGGGTTTTTGGGCATAAGGCCGGAGTCAAAGCCGTGCGCCGGGCCGTGAGTACAGCAAGGCAGCTCGGGGTACGTTCATTGACCCTGTTCGCGTTTTCCAGTGAGAACTGGCGTCGTCCGGATCAGGAAGTCAGCCTGTTGATGGAGCTGTTTTTTACCGTGCTGCGTCGGGAAATCAAGCTGCTGCACCAAAATGGTGTCCGGTTGAATATTATTGGGGATACCAGTCGTTTTTCCGAGAGACTGCAAAAACAGATCCGTGCCGCCGAAGAGAAAACCGCTGCCAACTCAGAGCTGACCCTCAATGTCGCCGCTAATTATGGTGGCCGCTGGGACATAATGCAGGCCGCCCGCAAACTGGCAGAAAAAGTCGAATCCGGTGAAATGACCAGCAGTCAGTTCAGTGAAGAGGCCCTGGCAGCGCATTTGTGCATGCAAAATCAACATGAAGTTGATTTAATGATCCGTACGGGCGGGGATTACCGCATCAGTAATTTTATTCTCTGGCAGGCGGCTTATGCCGAGTTGGTCTTTACCGACACCCTTTGGCCGGATTTTGATGAGCAGGCATTTCGCCAGGCTGTGGCGACTTTTGCCAGCCGCCAGCGTCGTTTCGGTCTGACCGGAAGTCAGATAGAAGAAATACGCAGCGAATAACATCTTACGAGGGACATTTTTTGCTAAAACAACGAATAATAACAGCAATTTGGTTAATCCCACTGGTTATGGGGGCCATTTTTTTGCTCCCGGCGAGTTATTTTTCATGGGCCTTGGTGGCGGTATTTCTGATTGCGGCGAAAGAGTGGGGCCGTATTATCGACAGCCGTTGTGAGGTCACTCAATGGAGTTTTACCGCTACCCTGGCGATAGTATTGGTGGCGATTAACCTCCTGGTACCGACCGATGCCGTCTGGTCCAGAGGTCAGTTACACCCCATCATGCTGGCCATCATTCTTATCGGCGCCTGCTGGTGGCTATTCTCTTTGGTGCTGGTGATCTCCTATCCCCGCAGTGCCAAACTCTGGCAGGGCAGTCCCATGCTCAAGTCTATGTTTGGTCAGTTGACTTTGCTTCCTTGTTTCGCTTCCCTGATCGCGCTCAAGGCGCTCAGCAGTCCTGCTGACCCTTATTTTGGCGGTATCCTGGTGTTCTTGGTGATGCTGACCGTATGGGCCGCTGATTCGGGCGCCTACTTTGCCGGTAAGGCGCTGGGGCGGATTAAACTTATGCCCAACGTCAGCCCGGCCAAGACTCTGGAAGGTTTACTTGGTGGCCTGTTGACCACCATGGTGGTGGTGGCCGGTGTTTGCTATTTCTCTCCAGAGCAGGAGCTTGGACTGCTGATAGCCGTGACCCTATTTACCGCTTTGGCCTCGGCGCTCGGCGATCTGTCCGAGAGTATGTTCAAGCGCGCCGCCAAAATCAAAGACTCGGGCACTATATTGCCCGGTCACGGCGGTGTGCTGGATCGCATCGATAGCCTGACCGCAGCCTTGCCTGTATTTACCCTTATCTATATTGCATTCTGGATGTAGTGCTATGCAAAACATGGTGATTTTAGGAGCGACTGGTTCTATTGGTGCCAGTACCCTCAGTGTGATCCAACATAACCCGGCGGCATATCAGGTTTATGCGTTGGTGGCCAATACCAATGTCGACAAGATGGCCGAGTTGTGTACGATCCACCGACCTGAAGTTGCCCATATGGTTGACCCCAATGCTGCCAAGCTATTGGCCGAGCGTTTGGGGGCCACATCTGCTACCCGCGTGAGCAGCGGCGAGTCAGAACTACTTGAGCTGGTGGCTCACAGCCGGGTCGATACCGTGATGGCGGCCATAGTCGGCGCCGCCGGCATGTTGCCAACGCTGGCGGCAGTCAAGGCCGGTAAGCGGGTGCTGCTGGCCAATAAAGAGGCGCTGGTGATGTCCGGGCGCTTGTTTATGGAAGCCACCCGCCAGTCGGGCGCGACTCTGCTGCCGGTAGACAGCGAGCACAACGCTATTTTCCAATGCCTGCCGGAAGCTGTGCAGCAACAGCTGGGTTATTGCAACCTTCAAGGCGCAGGCATTTCATCGATTCTGCTCACCGGCTCTGGTGGGCCATTTTTGAGCGCCGATCTTGCCAGTTTGGCGAGTGTGACACCGGCCCAGGCTATCAAGCATCCCAACTGGTCTATGGGGCCTAAAATTTCTGTCGATTCGGCGACTATGATGAATAAAGGGCTTGAGTATGTAGAGGCGCGCTGGCTCTTCAACGCCAGTGCCGAGCAGCTTAAGGTGGTTATCCACCCCCAGAGTGTGATTCACTCCATGGTGCAGTATCAGGATGGTAGCGTGCTGGCGCAGCTCGGTAATCCGGATATGCGTACTCCGATTGCTCATTGTATGGCCTATCCGGAGAGAATTGTTTCAGGGGTTGAACCTTTGGACTTTTTCAAAGTCGGACAATTGAGCTTCTGTGAGCCGGATTTTGCCCGTTATCCATGCCTTGAGTTGGCAATGACTGCCAGTGCTTCGGGGCAGGAGGCGACCACAGTGATCAACGCGGCCAATGAAATGGCCGTTGCCAGCTTCCTTAAAGGGGAAATTGGCTTTACCGATATCGCCCGGGTCAATGAAGCCTGTTTGGCCCGTGTGCCGCAATCGCCTTTAAATTCCATAGCGGATATTCTGGCATTGGACGGCCAAAGTCGTCAGTATGCCAAGGAAGCTATCGCCGGATGCAAGTGAGGAAAATAAGGTCTGATGTTTGATTTTTTATGGAACCTGGGCGCTTTTATCGTCGCCTTGGGGATACTGATCACCGCCCATGAATATGGCCACTTTTGGGTAGCCAGGCGCTGTGGTGTCAAGGTGGAGCGTTTCTCTATCGGCTTTGGTAAGGCGATTTGGCGTCGCCTCGGCAAAGATGGCACCGAATATGTGATAGCCATGATCCCGCTTGGGGGCTATGTCAAAATGCTCGACGAGCGGGTCGAGGATGTACCCGAGGAGCTTAAACAGCAGGCCTTTAATCGCAAGAGTGTCTGGGCGCGTATCGCGATAGTCGCTGCCGGGCCGATAGCCAACTTTATCTTTGCCATTTTCGCGCTCTATATTATGTATCTCATCGGCGTGCCTTCACTCAAGCCGGTGATCAGCGATGTCAGACCTGGCTCGCCTGCGGCCGTGATGCAGATAGATGGCCCTCAGCAGATAGTGGCGGTTTCCGGGCAAAAGGTACGCACCTGGGAAGAAGTGAACCTGGCACTGGTCGGTCATATCGGCGATGACAGTATGAGCTTGACCCTGAGGCCGCTCGACCAGATATCTCAGCCTGACGATGGTCTTGAGCCTTCCGGGCGTACTTATCAGTTGGATATCCGCAACTGGCGTTTCGATCCGGAAAAAGAATCCCCCTTCAGTACGCTGGGGCTGGATATTTTCCGCCCGGATGTGATCCCTGAAGTGGAGACGGTTACCGAGGGCGGTGCGGCCGCCAAGGCCGGGGTCAAGGCCGGTGATATTCTGGTGGCCGTCAATGGTGAGGTATACAGCGACTGGCAAACCTTTGTCGGACAAATTAAAGTATCAGCCGGTAAGCCGTTGCAACTGACGGTTAAGCGCAGTGGTGAACAACAGACTTTCACTCTGATCCCGGACAGCCGCAAGGGTGCCAATGGCGAAATGGAAGGTGTCATCGGCCTGGCGCCCAAAGCCCCCAAGTGGCCAGACAATATGCTGCTGGATCTGCAGTATGGCCCGCTTGAATCCATTTCGGTGGCGGCAGATAAAACATGGCAACTTGTAGTCGTCAGCTTTAAGATGATCGCCAAGTTGTTTACCGGTGATGTTTCGGTTAAAAATTTGAGCGGCCCCATCTCCATCGCGCAGGGGGCCGGTAACAGCGCCAACATAGGGTTGGTATATTTTCTCGGGTTCCTCGCCCTGATAAGCGTAAACCTCGGCATTATTAATCTCTTGCCGTTGCCAGTGCTGGACGGGGGACACTTGATGTATTACTTGGTGGAAGTAATAACAGGTAAGCCTGTATCCGAACGGGTACAGGAAATTGGATTCAGATTTGGGGCGGCGTTGCTGCTGATGTTGATGAGTATTGCCCTTTTCAATGATTTTGCCCGACTCTGAGCAAGGACAGACAAATAATTAGAAGTGCGCTATGCGATTGAATAAACTTTTTGCCTCGATGTTATTAGTCGGCGCGTCGTTTTCAGGGAATGGTTGGGCAGAGTCTTTCCAGCCTTTTGAAGTGACCGACATCCAAGTTGAAGGTTTGCAACGAGTGGCACTCGGTGCGGCCTTGCTGAGTTTGCCTGTCAAAGTGGGTGACACAGTCGACCAACTCAAGCTGCAACAGGCGATAAAGAGCCTGTATGCCTCCAGTAACTTTGAAAATGTTCAGGTGTCCCGCGATGGTGGGGTGCTGATAGTGTCGGTACGTGAAAGACCGACCATCAGTGCCGTGACCTTCGACGGTAACAAGGACATCAAAGATGAGCAACTGCAGGAAAGCCTGGACGGCAGTGGTGTGAAGGTGGGCGAAGCCCTCGACCGCACCATGCTCTCGGGTATCGAGAAGGGCCTGCAGGACTTCTACTACGGCGTGGGTAAATACGGCGCCAAGGTAGAGGCCCAGGTGATCAACCTGCCTCGTAACCGGGTAGAACTTAAGTTTAAGTTTACCGAAGGTCTGGCGGCCGAAATCCGTCAGATTAACATAGTGGGTAACGAGCGCTTCAGCGATGCCGACCTTATCGGCATGCTGGAGCTCAAAGACTATGTAGCCTGGTGGGATCTGTTCGGCGAGCGCCGTTATCAGAAACAAAAACTGCAGGCCGACCTTGAGACCATCAAGACCCACTACCACAATAATGGTTATATCCGTTTCAAGGTGACCTCGACTCAGGTGGCGATGACGCCGGATCGTAAGGGCCTTTACATCACCATTAACGTCGATGAAGGCGAGCAGTACAAGGTCAAGGAAGTCAACCTGACCGGTGAACTCATGGGTCGTGAAGAGTTGCTCAAGGGTATCTTGCCTATCAAGGCCGGTGAGCAATACAACGGCGCAGATGTGACCTTTACCGAAGAGATGTACAGTAAGTATCTGGGCCGCTTCGGTTACGCCTATCCAGAGGTGAAGACTTTCCCTGAGATAGATGATGAAACCAAGGAAGTGACCCTGAATGTTAACGTTAAGCCCGGCAAGCGTGTTTATGTCCGCGCGATTAACTTCACCGGTAACACAGTAACCAAAGATGAAGTAATGCGCCGTGAGCTGAGACAGATGGAAGGAGCCTGGTTGAACTCGGCCTTGGTCGAGCAATCCAAGGCACGACTCAACCGTCTGGGTTACTTTGAAACTGTCGATACTGAAACCGTGCAGGTGCCGGGCACAGACGACTTGGTGGATGTGGCCTTCAAGGTGAAAGAGCAGCCATCAGGCTCCTTTAACGCTGGTATAGGTTATGGTACAGAGTCAGGCATGAGCCTGCAGTTCGGGGTTCAGCAGTCCAACTTCCTCGGTACGGGCAACCAGGCCGGGATTAACCTGAACACCAACAAGTACTCCAAGAACGTCAACCTGTCGTATACCGATCCTTATTTCACCAAAGATGGGGTCAGCCTGGGTGGCAGCATCTACTGGAACGAGTTCGATGCTAATGAGGCTAACCTTGAACGCTATAAGAACAGCTCCTATGGTGTTGCGCTTAACAGTGGTTTCCCCATCAACGAGTACAACAGACTCAACGGCGGCATAGGCTATCGTCATAACACCATTTCTGAGATTTCCAGTTATGAGCAGGCGATCCGCTTCTATAACATCTATCGTGACAACGAGGATCCCAACTCTGACTTGAGCTTCGATAACTTCGAACTTAGCCTGGGTTGGTATCGTAGCACCCTCAACCGCGGAACCTTCCCAACCGACGGTTCATCCCAGCGTTTGAGTGGTAAGATCACGGTTCCAGGTTCGGATCTGCAGTACTTCAAGACTGACTTTGATACCAACTTCTATTGGCCGCTCACCCGTAGCCATAAGTTTGTGCTCTTGACCCGTGCCCGTCTGGGTTATGGCAACGGTTATGGTGGTTTCAATGACAACGACCAGATCCTGCCGTTCTGGGAAAACTACTACTCAGGTGGCTCCAGCTCGCTGCGTGGCTTCAAGTCCAACTCAGTGGGGCCCAGAGCCTTCTATCTGTATCGTGGCAGCGAGCCTTGTGGACCCAATCCGGATGGTGAAGGCTGTAGCTTACCGGGCGATCCCAACCAAGTTTACATCAGCTCAGGTCGTTCTATCGGTGGTAACGCCATCGCTACGGCCAGTATGGAGCTGATTGTGCCGACTCCTTTCCTGGATGAGGCCTATAGCAACTCAGTACGTACCAGCTTCTTTATCGATGCGGGTAACGTCTGGGATACGGAGTTTGATTATGACTCCTATCGTTTCTTGCCGGCGGATGAGTTTTCCAAGTTGGCCGATTACAGTGATCCGAGCCGTATCCGTGCCTCCTGGGGCCTTAGCCTGCAATGGCTGTCGCCCATGGGGCCCATGGTGTTCAGCCTGGCCTGGCCCGTTAAGGAATACGACGATGACGAGACCGAGATCTTCTCGTTCAATATTGGCAAAACTTTCTAAATTACATAAACTCGGCAAGCATTGCTGAAGAAAAACAAGGAGTCTGACTTTGAAAAAAATGGTAAACGGCGCACTGATGACGCTGATGTTGATGGGGGCTCCTCTGGCTGCCCAAGCTGAGAAACTGGCGGTTGTCGATATGGGCGCTGTGTTTGAACAACTGCCACAACGTGAGCAGATCAGCAACGCACTCAAGACTGAGTTCGGTGATCGTATGGCCGAAGTTCAGAAATTGCAGGAAGACCTTCGTGGTTTGCTGGAAAAGCAGCAGCGTGATGCCGCGCTGATGAGCGAAGCGCAAAAGACCGAACTGGTTCGTAAAATGGAATCTCTGAAGGCTGACTATCAGCTCAAAGGTAAGGCGCTGGATGAAGATCTGCGTCGTCGTCAGGGCGAAGAGCAAAACAAGCTGCTGGTAAAGGTGCAGAAGGCTATTAACACCATAGCTGAAAAAGAGAAGTACGACATGGTACTGCAACGCGGTGCCGTGGTTTATGTTAAGCCAGCTGCCGACATCAGTTCCAAAGTGGTTGAAGCCTTGAGCAAAGGCCAGTAAATCGATGAAGTCTTTTTCGTTGAAAGAGCTTGGCCAGCTACTAGGGGCTGAAGTTCGCGGGGATGACAGTGTGACTGTCTCCTCGGTGGCGACACTTGAAAAGGCGCGGCCGGATCAGATCACCTTTCTGGCCAACACCAAATACCGTAGCCAGCTGGAGCAGACTCAGGCTGGTGCGGTATTGATCTCGCCTAAAGAGTTGGACGGTTTTGCCGGTAACGCCTTGGTACTCAATGATCCCTATGTCGGTTTCGCCAGAGTCGCGCAATTGCTGGACAGTACGCCGGCCGCCGCAGAGGATATCCATCCCTCGGCGCAAATTCATCCCAGTGCCAAACTGGGTGAGGGCGTTGCGGTTGGCGCTAATGCGGTAATAGGTGCCAACAGTATTTTGGGCGAAAATGTTCAGATAGGTGCCGGTACTGTGGTTGGTCAGGATGTCATCATAGGCTCAGGCAGTCGCCTGTGGGCCAATGTCACCGTCTATCACAATGTGCATATGGGGCAAAACTGTATCGTTCACTCGGGGGCGATTATCGGCTCCGATGGTTTCGGTTATGCCAACGAGCGCGGTCAGTGGATCAAAATCCCTCAAACCGGCGGCGTGCGCATAGGTGACAGAGTGGAGATTGGTGCCGGTACTACCATAGATCGCGGCGCAATCGACCATACTGAAATTCATGATGGCGTGATCCTCGACAACCAGGTGCAAGTGGCCCATAACGATATTATTGGAGCCAACACTGCGATTGCCGGCTGTACTGTGTTGGCAGGCAGCGTGACTATAGGTAAACATTGTATCATTGGTGGCAATTGCGCGATTTCCGGTCATCTGAGCATTACCGATGGGGTGCATGTCACTGGCAGCACCAACATTACTAACGATGTTCGTGAACCTGGGGTATACTCCTCCGCCACTGTGGCCATGCCCAACAGGCTGTGGCGTAAAAATACGGTTCGCTTCCGTCAATTGGACGAGCTGTTCCAGCGGGTCAAGACCCTGGAAAAAAACCGTTAAACCCCAAGATTAATACCGCTGTGTGTTAAGCGGCATGAGGAAACGAGTTCGTGTCTAATCAATTAAATACAATGGATATCAAAGAGATTTTGGCTTACCTGCCACACAGGTATCCATTTTTGTTGATCGATAGAGTACTGGATTTTACTCCGGGTGAAACTCTGCATGCGATCAAGAACGTCACCATCAATGAGCCTTTCTTTCAGGGACACTTCCCTGTGCAGCCGGTTATGCCTGGCGTGCTCATTCTGGAAGCCATGGCGCAGGCCACCGGCTTGTTGGCGTTCAAGACCATGAGCGACAAGCCGTCTCCGGACGTGTTGTATTATTTTGCCGGTATCGACAATGCTCGTTTCAAACGGGTTGTTGAGCCAGGTGATCAGCTGCACTTTGAAGTGAAGATGATCAAGGAACGCCGCGGGATTGGCGTTTTCTACGGCGAGGCCAAAGTGGATGGTGAGCTGGTGTGTTCAGCAGAAATCATGTGTGCCCGCAGAGAGATTAGCAAGTGATAGATAAATTAGCTTTCGTTCACCCCGACGCCAAGATAGGTAAGAATGTTACTATCGGTCCCTGGAGTTATATAGGACCGGATGTGGAGATCGGCGATGATTGCTGGATTAGTTCCCATGTGGTTATCAAGGGACCCAGCATCATTGGCAAGGGCAACCGGATTTTTCAGTTTGCCTCAGTTGGTGAAGATTGCCAGGACAAGAAATATGCCGGTGAACCTACCCGGCTTATCATGGGTGATAACAATATCATCCGTGAATCTGTCACCATTCACCGTGGCACAGTGCAGGACAACAGCGAGACCCGTATCGGCTCCAACAACCTGTTTATGGCCTATGTACATATCGCTCACGACTGCGTGGTGGGCGACAATGTGATCATGGCCAACAACGCCTCTATTGCCGGTCATTGCCATGTGGGTGACTGGGCTATTCTCGGCGGTATGACAGGAGTGCACCAGTTTGTGCACATTGGTGCCCATGCCTTTACTGCAGGTTGTTCTTTGGTGCTGCAGGATGTGCCTCCTTTCGTGATGGCCTCTGGCCAGGCGGCCATTCCCCGAGGTCTGAATATGGAAGGCATGAAGCGCCGCGGCTTTGCCAAAGAGACCCAGCAAGCGCTGCGCCGGGCTTACAAGACCCTGTACCGCAGCAGCCTGACTCTGGAAGAGGCCATCGCAGCTATGGCTGAAGACGCCGCAAAAGAGCCACAGGTACAAGCATTTGTTGATTTTGTGACCTCCTCAAATCGAGGAATTATTCGCTGACACAGTGAGAACGAATGACACAAAATAGAAAGTTAGTCTTTGCAATGGTCGCCGGAGAAATCTCCGGCGATATTTTAGGTGCCGGCCTGATGAGAGCATTGCAACAGCGCTATCCGGACGCCCGTTTTATCGGTATAGGAGGCCCTCGCATGGAGGCGCTCGGATTCGAGTCGCTGTTTGCCATGGAAGAGTTGGCCGTGATGGGAATTGCCGAGGTGCTTTCCCGTCTACCGAGATTGTTGAAGATACGCTCGAGTCTGGTCAAACAGATAACCGCGCTGCAGCCGGATTGCTTTATCGGCATAGATGCCCCGGACTTCAATATCGGCCTGGAGCTCAAGCTCAAGGCGCGTGGGATCAAGACGGTGCATTATGTCAGCCCGTCGGTTTGGGCCTGGCGTCCTAAGCGGATCTTCAAAATCGCCCGCGCCACCAATATGGTGCTGTCACTGCTGCCGTTTGAAAAAGCCTTCTACGACAAGCATCAGGTGCCTTGTACCTTTGTCGGCCACACTTTGGCCGATGAGATCCCGATGGAGAATGACAAGCGTCTTGCCAGAGAAGCACTCGGCTTGAAAGTCGAGGCTGAATATTTGGCCATCCTGCCGGGTTCTCGTGGTGGCGAGTTGAAGATGTTGGCCCAGCCCTTTGTGGAGGCGGCCAGGCTGCTGAAACAGCGCTATCCGGATCTCAAGTTTATTACCCCCTTGGTGAATGAAAAACGCCGCCAGCAGTTTCTTGCCGCGCTGGAAACCTATGCGCCGGATCTGGAAATTCATATGACGGAAGGGCGCTCGCGGGAAGTGATGGCCGCCAGCGATGCCATCTTGCTGGCATCGGGCACCGCCACGCTGGAAGCCATGTTGGTCAAGCGCCCTATGGTGGTCGGCTATCGGGTTAGCCCTATCACTTACCGTATTGCCAAGCGGATGATGCAGATAAACCACTTCTCTTTGCCCAATTTGTTGGCCGGAAGAGAGTTGGTGGCAGAGCTTATCCAAGATGATTGCACTGCCGAGCGGATAGCCGAAGAGGTGGGTAAATTGCTGGATAAAGATAACCGGCCGCTGCTGGCCGAGTTTACTAAGTTGCACAGCCTGCTGGCCTGCAACGCCAGTGAGAAGGCGGCCCAGGCGGTTGTGGCATTGCTGGATAAAAAAGCCGAGGAAAGATGACAGTCTATAAGCAACTCTCGGAGGCCGAAGCGCAGCTGTTGTGCCAGGGGCTGGTCGCCGGGGTAGATGAAGTGGGGCGTGGCCCCTTGGTCGGCGATGTGGTCACGGCAGCGGTGATCCTGGATCCCGCCAATCCCGTCACCGGCCTCAATGATTCCAAGAAGCTCAGCGAAAGGAAACGCGATGCCCTCTATGAAGAGATTCTGGCCAAGGCGCTGGCGGTCTCAGTCGGTCGAGCCAGCCCGGCGGAAATCGATGAGCTCAACATATTGCATGCCACCATGTTGGCGATGCAGCGCGCCGTTGCGGGCTTGAAGGTGCGTCCCGAAAAAGTCTTGGTAGACGGCAATCGGACCCCGGATTTTGGCCTGTCTTCGGCCGCAGTGGTTAAGGGCGATGGCTTGATCCCGGCCATCAGCGCCGCCTCTATCATAGCCAAGGTCACCCGCGACCGGGAGATGGCCGAGCTTGACCTCCGCCACCCTGAGTATGGTTTTGCCGCCCATAAGGGCTATCCCACCAAGGCGCATTTCGAAGCCTTGAGTCAACACGGTGTCTTGCCTGAACACAGACGCAGCTTCAGGCCGGTACGCGAATGGCTGGAGCAGCATTCATAAGCCGTTCTGAAACCTAAAGATGCAACCCAAAGGGCAGCCGCTGCTGCCCTGTCATTTTTTGCTGTTACATCTTTTTGTTGGTATGTCGGTGAAAAGCGAATCTGAGCCGAGCGTCATTTCTCGGTTAATTGGCGCTTCTATCAACAGCAAGGTTAAATGGCCGGTTTTAACTTTGGTGAACCTCTTCCGGCGTGTTATCTTTGCCTATTGATTTTCAGCTTGTCAGAGTAATCGGATTTTCATGTCACAGCCCCGTTTCGTCCATCTACGTGTTCACTCAGACTTTTCCATGACCGATGGTCTGGCCAAGGTCAAGCCCATTCTGGCCAAGGTGGCCGATGAGGGCATGGCGGCAGTGGCGCTGACGGATCAGAACAACCTCTGTGGTCTGGTGAAATTCTACGGTGGCTGCCATGGCGCCGGGATAAAACCCATCATAGGGGCCGACTTCTGGATGTTGGTGCCCGGCTTTGAAGATGAGTTTTGCGCGCTTACCGTGCTGGCTATGGATAACGATGGCTACCAGAACCTGACTCAACTGATCTCCAAGGCCTATCTGCGCGGTCAGGTGCGTGACCGGGTCGCTATCGATCAGCAGTGGCTGCTGGAGCACGGCGCCGGTATTTTGCTGCTCTCCGGCGCAAGGGAAGGGGACTTGGGCAAGGCGCTGCTCAAGGGCAACCAGAACCAGGCCCAGGAACTGACCGATTTCTATAAGCAGCACTTCAACGACCGTTACTTTATTGAACTGATCCGCACCGGGCGCCCGGATGAGGAGCGCTACCTGCACATGGCGGTGGAACATGCTGCCAACACAGGCCTGCCTGTGGTTGCCACCAACCAGGTGGTGTTCATGACCCCGGAAGAGTTCGAGGCCCATGAAATCCGGGTGGCTATCCACGATGGCTACACATTGGCTGACCCCCGTAGACCCAAGAAATACAGCGAGCAGCAGTATCTCAAGACTGAAGCTGAGATGTGCGAGCTGTTTGCCGACATTCCGGAAGCGCTGCAAAACACGGTGGAGATAGCCAAGCGCTGTAACGTTACCGTGCGGCTTGGTGAGTACTTCCTGCCCAACTTCCCCACGGGTGAGCTGTCCACCGCTGACTATCTGGTGATGCGCTCCAAAGAGGGGCTGGAAGAGCGTCTCGAGTTCCTGTTCCCGGACCCACAGGAGCGGGCGGAAAAGCGCGGCGAGTATGACGAGCGTCTGGATATTGAGCTCAAGGTTATCAACCAGATGGGCTTCCCCGGCTACTTCCTTATCGTGATGGAGTTTATCCAGTGGGGTAAGGACAACGGTATTCCCGTGGGCCCGGGGCGGGGTTCGGGTGCCGGCTCCCTGGTGGCCTATGCGCTTAAGATCACTGACCTGGACCCGCTGGAATTTGACCTGCTGTTCGAACGTTTTCTTAACCCCGAGCGGGTGTCGATGCCCGACTTTGACGTCGACTTCTGTATGGACAGGCGCGATGAGGTTATCGATCACGTGGCCGAACTCTATGGCCGGGACGCGGTATCGCAGATCATCACCTTCGGTACCATGGCCGCCAAGGCGGTAGTGCGTGACGTGGGCCGGGTGCTGGGGCACCCCTACGGTTTTGTCGACAGAATTTCCAAGATGATCCCGGCCGAGCCCGGGATGACGTTGGCCAAGGCGTTTGAGGTCGAGCCGGCGCTGCCTGAAGCCTATGAGGCCGATGAGGATGTCAAAGACCTTATCGACATGTGCCGCAAGCTTGAGGGGGTGACCCGTAACGCGGGTAAGCACGCCGGGGGCGTGGTGATTGCGCCGACCAAGATCACCGACTTCTCGCCGCTTTATTGCGACGCCGAAGGCAAAAACCCGGTGACCCAGTTCGACAAGAACGACGTGGAAACCGCCGGTCTGGTGAAATTTGACTTCCTGGGTCTCAGAACCCTGACCATTATCGACTGGGCGCTGGGGATGATTAACCCAAGGCTCGCCAAGCTCGGCAAGCCGCCGGTCGATATTGCCGCCATTCCGCTTGACGATGCCAAGTCCTTCGGGGTGCTTAAACGCTACGAAACCACAGCGGTATTCCAGCTGGAATCCCGCGGCATGAAAGATCTTATCAAACGTCTGCAGCCCGACTGTTTCGAAGATATGATCGCTCTGGTGGCCCTGTTCCGCCCAGGCCCGCTGCAGTCGGGGATGGTAGATAACTTTATCGAGCGTAAGCACGGCCACGAGGCCATCTCCTACCCGGATGAGAAGTGGCAACACGAGAGCCTTAAACCGATTTTGGATCCTACCTACGGCATCATCCTCTATCAGGAACAGGTGATGCAGATTGCCCAGACGCTGGCGGGTTATACCCTGGGCGGCGCGGACATGCTGCGCCGGGCCATGGGTAAGAAAAAACCGGAAGAGATGGCCAAGCAGCGTGCTGGTTTTGAAGCCGGGGCGATAAAAAACGGCGTTGATGGCGAACTGGCGATGAAGATCTTCGATCTGGTGGAGAAATTCGCCGGTTACGGCTTCAACAAATCGCACTCGGCCGCCTACGCACTGGTGTCTTATCAGACACTCTGGCTCAAGACCCACTACCCGTCTGAATTTATGGCGGCGGTAATGTCCGCCGATATGGACAACACAGACAAGATAGTGACCCTGGTGGATGAGTGTGAGCGCATGGGGCTCAAGCTTATTCCGCCGGATGTCAACAAGGGCCTGTTCAAGTTTACCGTCGATGAAGAGCTCAATATCGTCTACGGTATAGGCGCCATCAAGGGCGTGGGCGAAGGGCCGGTCGAATCGATTCTGGAAGCTCGCAAGGGTGGGCCGTTCAAAGACTTGTTCGATTTCTGCGCCCGGGTGGATTTGAAAAAACTCAACCGCCGGGTGATTGAGAAGCTGATCAATGCCGGCGCCATGGACAATCTGGGGCCGCACCGGGCTTCCATGATGGCTACCTTGCCGGAGGCGATACGCGCCGCCGATCAGCACGCCAAGGCCGAAGCCATAGGCCAGTGCGACATGTTCGGTCTGCTCAACGACGACCCCGAGGACAGCAAACAACAGTTTGTCGACTGCCCGCGTTGGCCGGACAAGGTCTGGTTGGAAGGGGAGCGTGAGACCCTGGGGCTTTACCTCACAGGTCACCCCATCAACCAATATCTCAAAGAGCTCAGGCACTACACCTCCGGGCGGCTCAAGGATATTCACCCCACAGACAGGGGCAAGACGGTCAAGGCCGCCGGATTGGTGGTCGCCACCCGGGTGATGCTGACCAAGCGAGGCTCAAAGATGGGGCTGCTGACGCTGGACGACAAGAGTGCCCGTCTGGAAGTGATGCTGTTTACCGAGGCCTTCGAGAAATTCAATCACCTGCTGGAGAAAGACAGGATCCTCATCTGTGAAGGTGAAGTGAGCTTCGATGACTTCTCCGGCGGCAACCGGATGACGGCGCGCAACATCATAGATATGGGCGAAGCCCGCAGCCACTTTGCGGCGGCGGTGGAGCTGGATCTCGACGCGGCAATATTGAGCCCGGAATGGCTGACACAGTTTTATGAGACCCTCTCACCCTGGCGCGGTGGCTCTGTGCCTGTGGCGATCAACTATCGTCAGGCCCAGGCCAAGGGACAGTTCCGTTTGAGTGACGACTGGCGGGTAAACCCCAGTGATGAACTCATGATGGCACTGGAAGCCATGCTCGGCACAGATAAGGTCAGGATCCTCTTCTAATGCCCCATACTCTGGTTGATACCCTGGTACTCAAGTTAACGGCGCTGCTGGATAAAATCGGCGCCACGGCTGACAACCACCTCTGGCTGGGTTACAGCGGCGGTATGGACTCAGAGCTGCTGGCCTACACCTTGGCGCGCTTTGGCGAGACTCACCCCAAGACGCCTTATCAAATCTCCCTGGTGCACGTACACCATGGCCTCAGCTGTAATGCCGATGCCTGGGCGGCTCATTGTCGCCAAAGAGCCGAGCATTATGGCCTGAATTTTGTTCTTCGGAAGGTCCAACTTGAGCTCGGCCCGCGCGTCAGTATCGAGGCCGAGGCGCGGCGCGCTCGCTATCAGGCGATTGCCGAGCTGCTCAATCCCGGCGATATTCTGCTGACGGCCCATCATCAGGACGATCAGTTGGAGACGCTGCTGCTGGCGCTCAAGCGCGGTCAGGGCCCCAAGGGACTGGCGGCCATGGGGCAAGCTCAGCACTTGGCTCTGATATCTAAGGCAGAAAGTTCCTTGGCTCAGACATCCAGGGCAGAAAGTGCACCATGCTGGCAATTACGGCCCATGCTGGACAGCAGCCGGGCTCAGATAGAGCAGGCGGTGGCGAGTCTCGAGCTGCCCTATATCAATGATGAGAGTAATCAGGACACCCAGTATGACCGCAACTTCCTGCGCGCCGAGGTGATCCCAGTACTCAAGCAGCGCTGGCCTTCGATTGCCACTACGGCCTCACGCAGCGCCGCCCTGTGCGCCGAGCAGCAGTTGCTGCTCGATGAAGTCAGCGCCGAAAAGTTGCAGCCCTTGCTCGGCCGTTGCCGCTTCAGCGGCGTTAGGGTGCTGGATAGCGCCGGGCTCAAAGTGTTGTCACCCCAGTGGCAGGCGCAGTTGCTGCGGCAGTTTATTCAGATGCAGCGCTTGCCCTTACCGGCGCAGGTGCAGTTGCAGCAAGCCTTGGCGCAGCTACTTGATGCCAGGGAGGATGCTCAGCTTGAGCTTAGCTTTAAAGGATTGCTCCTCAGGCGTTATGGGCAACAGATCTATGCCATGGCGCCTCTGCCAGGGGCAGCATTCCAATTACTTGATAGCGCAGGTGCGAACGAAGATGTGGCTGCAAGACTCTCGAAACTGACCCTGAGCCAAAAGCAGCTGCAAGCATTGAGCCAAGGGCAGAGTCTGAGTGTTGGGCTCACCTCCCCCTGGCAGCGCCTGGAGCTGACATTGGCTGACTCAGGGCCCAGGGTGGCGCTGGCTCAAGTAATGGCCCCACAACTGGCTTCGCTAATGGCGTCAATACCGGCGTCACAAAGGACAAAAGTTCAGCCATCAGATGTTGCTGCTGCGCCTGAATTGGTCATGGGACTCAAGGGTAGTTACCGCTGTCAGCCCCACAATAGAGACAAGGGGCGGGAGCTCAAGAAACTCTGGCATGAACTCGGAGTGCCGCCCTGGCTCAGAGACAGAGTGCCGCTGCTGATGCAAAATGGCCGACTGCTGGCGCTGGCCGGTGGTTTTGTCGAACGTAGCGCACTGGCATCTGGCGCAGAACCCGGAATCGTATTGAAGCTGGTTGCTGAAGCAACCCCTTAGCGCAAATAGTTGTGGGCACAGCGGCTAACATGGCTTTTGGCTAAAAGTTCCTAAGTGAGTATTGGCCGAGCTTCCGGCCACGATGTAGTCCATTACCTGCGGTGCACCTTTCGCACAGGCGATCCTGTGATTCGCTGTGAACCCATCCCTGGGCGCTCGACGAAAACGTCCCTGTTTTCGACGGTCACAGTTTCGCCTGTGCCTGGGAATTAGGTGTATGTCTGCAGACTCTTCAGATGTTTCAAGTTACTCCATTCTCACAGAATTGCACTAATTCCCCCCTCGGTGTCGCCGAGAGCCGCTGGCACTGCGGCTATTATGGCTTTGAGCCAAAACTCATCAATGAACTTGGTCCTAGCGGCTAGCTAAGTTGTAGCCCATTACCAGCGGTGCGGATGGGCAGGAAGCCCGAATGCCGTGAAGGACAGGACGTCCGAGAACGGCCCTTTAGCACAGGCGATCCTGTGACACGGCGAGAGTTGAGCAGCAACATGCTTTCGAGCGCGAGTCATGGATGACGAGCTGGCCGTTAAACAGGGAAGTTGTTATGAATACATCCTTGTAGCCTCGACGAAAACGTCCCTGTTTTCGACGGTCACAGTTCCGCCTGTGCCTGGAAATAGGTGTATGTCTGCAGACATCTTCAGATGTTTCAAGCTACTCCATTCTCACAGAATTGCACTAATTCCCCCCTTGGTGTCGCCGAAGAACATACAGGACATCCAAAACACTTTCTGAGCTGCAAGGAAGCACGTTGCAGGGGCCAGTCTCTGATAAATAACGACGGATTTTTGGAAGTAGGTTCTCTGAGACGAATAATCTGCGAGGTTCATGCAAAAACTCCAACCTCGACTGAGCTTTGATGGGTATTTCAAAGGCTCGTCAAGGCTGTGTGAAACATCAAAAAGATATGGCTGTCCTGTATTCTCTTGTCCTGTATTCTCTTATGCGGACCTACCACCTAAGGTTAAGACCCTTGAGATTACAATCGTCAGGTGCTGTAGCACGGACCTCTCTAACGTACTCGTTCCAATCGCTATTGCTTAACTTTTGCTTAATTTCCTGATCAATTTGAACTTGAATTTTGTCACATATCTTGGCTAATTCATCTCGTTTTTTCTTCCATTCATTTAGCTCTGGTTCACTTATTTTATCAGCTGTAATTCCTGCGAAATAGAGCTTGGATTGGTCTGATGAAAGTTTCAATAATTTTCCATTATAGACCAGACCGTCATCTTCAATACCCAGAGCCAAAATTTGTGAAGGTCTGTCTATATTTTCAACAAAAAAATAAGACTCACCATCTTTCTTTATTTCAGCCAAGATCTCCTTGCCCGTGCTAGCTTTCACATAACTGTAAGTCCCTATGTACTCATCCTTACTCTCACCACAACCAGTCAACGCTGCACTCGATAATAAAATCACTATCCATTTTTTCACTTCTATTGCTCCTTAATTTAAGTTTATAAATCGCATAACGCTTCAAGAAGCGGTGCGGCTTGCCGCATCCGACTTACTTGACTTGTTAGATGATTTTGAATCGCTTACTTTAGTGGATAGGAATATATCTGAATAGATTCCTTTTAGTGACGCGGCTAATACAACCATACCCGCAATGAAAATATACAGATCAATTTCTTTTAATAGTTTTCTGGCATCTTCATTGATCGTTCCTGCAACTAAAAGAATACCACAAACCACGCCACTTGCTTGAAGAATTGCATTAACCATAACAGCCTGATTGAATTCTTTTTTTGCCTTATGGCACCTGAATGCATAGATCGCAATCAATACAACACCAATCAAAGCGGAGGGAATAAATATGGCTTTATCCATTTCCTTTCCCTCCTTTTTTTACTGAGTCACCAATTAGACCACCAATAATACCGCCTAATATCGCACCAAGTGGTCCACCAACAGAAGCACCGAATATAGCACCTCCGGCTGCAGCGCCTAATACTCTTGAGTTATCATCTGGCTCTTCTTCTGGTGTCGGTGGTCGGTGATAAATGTTGAAATCAACATTCAATATTTCTGCGCCACTAGCTTCGTGATTAGTGTAATTAACAATTCCTGTAGGGTATTCCCAAACTTCAAACTTTAAATGGATCTCTTGATCGCAGTTATCACAATGAAGATCAACATATGCAGCGTAATGATTCTCTTCGCCCATACCTCTTTCGGAGCCTGACTCAGCTTCAAAAGTAATTTCATTTTGCTTCAAATTATGTTCATGGCCGCAACTTATACACACATAAGTTGCTTTAGCAATTATTCCATCACTCATAAATATCTCGATGCTTCCTTAAATCATCTAACGCCGCGCTCTGCGGAAATTTGGGAGCGCCAGCGAGTAAATTTTCCGTAGCAGCGCCTTGTTATGCATCTTCAACGTCTACTCCGAATTTCTTGACTCTTCTTTTGTTGATTTCACTTTCAGAAGCAATTCTCAGTAGTGCCTCTGTAGCTCTATTGGCAATTTCTTTCTGTTGATCACTTGCATTTCCAAACTGTCCAAATTTTAAACACGTCGTCACAAAGGATGAAAGATGCCGACCAGTCTCAGATTTAAATAAATTGTAGTATTCATCGATAGTTGTGTTTGCTAACACTACTTCGTCACTTTGGTTCCAGCCATTTTGGCCTGCTATCCTGTCTAAGACTTGTTTCGCTGTTTCGGTAGTAACAGACTGGTTGTAAACGTTGTTAAACTTATCAATGACCTCTGGGTCCCTAATATCACCAAAGACGTTATTTTCCTTCATATTGAAGAGTTCGGTCTCGTCTTTTCTGCTTTCTATGTAAATATCAATAATTTCGGTTGCTTTGTCGTCTTCACCTAATTCTCGGAACAAAGAAACAGTACCGTTTAAGTTAGAAGGTGTTATATATTTACAGTTTGCCTTGAAGCTTTCATACAAGCCATTAATAACTTCATCGCCGTTATCATTAAAAGTGTCATGATAGAGCCGCCAAGCTTCTGAGAAAGATCCTTGGGATTTAGATGCGATTATTTCCTGATTTTTATGGGATGCTTTTTCTTTGAAGTCTTCTTCAACGAAATAACCTGTTTTGACAGCCTCTGCCAATAACAAATCTAGTTCATCAGTAAGTTGATAACCATATGCTTGCAGAGCAGTTTGCCACTTCTTATGTTGTTCACTTACTTCTTCATCCCCAATACCAAGAAGTGTATAGCCCTTACTAGTTATAAACTCTAAAGTAGGTATATCTTCATTTGAATTTGAGCAGAAATAACTCCACGCATAAAGAACAAGCGAGTGTATGACTTGATCCGATATCTCCGGCTCAAACCCTTCTGTTAAAGGTAAAGATAAAGTAATCAATCGTTCGATTTTCTTTAGTATACGAATATTTCGAATACCAAGACTTGAAGTCAATTCTCTTAGTCTGGATTGATTGGGCGTATTGATAGAGTATGCTATCTCAGAGCACTCTTGTGGGTCTGGTGCAAAAGCAAGCTCAATATCAATGACCTTTTCACGGTATTTCTCATAATCTTCGAGACCATCTTCTCCGTCATTGAGTAACAACACTACCTTGCATTTCTTTTGCTCTTTTAGTAGTGACACCAACCCTAAGACATCCTTTATTTCTAGCCCTTTTCCTTTTCTTTCTAAGTCATCTATACAGATAAGCGTGCTGTTTAAAGACAAAAAAGAAATTGTCTCTATTGCAGGGCTGAATGATTTAACTATCGGAGCCCCCTTTAAGAAGTTGAAAGATTGCCTTCCAAAAGATTCGATTAGGCTTGCAGTGTTATTCTTGAAAGTATCAATACTAGCCTCAGTACCTATAATCTCTCTCTTGATAACATTTTCAAAAATTGAATATTTAAAAGCTTCTAGTGAGTTAATACCAAAGAGGGAAACATAAGAGTAGCGTTCAAGGCTTATTCTATTTTCAGAGCTGGCGTCCTTCAGGAACTTCTTCCAGCTAAAAGTTTTCCCAACGCCCCATTCACCTTTAATGGCCATAACCTCAGGCTCATCTGACGATAAGAACTGAAAGATTTGCTCTTTGATTACTTCTACAGACATTGATGCTCCTTCAAAAATGCATAACGCCATGTTAAGGTGTGAGCAACGCAATACCGAAGCCCTTGCATACCACCTTAATCACTGAATTCAACGCATAGTAAAAATGCCACGCGTTGCGAATCACTCTTAAACATTTTGTTAGGGCTACGACTTAGGAATTTCGTATATTTTTGACACCAAATCATAAACATAGCTCTCAACTCCTGGTAACAAACGCTCATAGGCTTTTTCTAAATCTTTTAACTCATCTTCTTCTTTCCAATCGGGATAACTAGTTGCCAACTCAGATGAAACATAGCCACCATGTTTTATTGAGTTATTAATAAGCCTCAGTTCATTAAAAGATTCATATCCATTGACGAACTTAATATCAAACGGGAGTACATCGCACAAGTTATTAAAATAGGACAAGTTTTTTGCCTTAGGATTTGGAACTCTTGCTTCTATTATTTTCTTTGTTTTTATTTCTACTTTTTTATAGAGAGCTATAATACTAAGCTCGTAACCTAAAACCTTTGCAGAATACACAGACATCATCACGTCATTTAAGTGTTCTTTATAAGGGATTAAATCATCAGGGTCGGCGAAATTTTCCTGAGTAACAGTGTCATATTCAGCTTCTAATTTTTTAATTTTGTGATCAACTGCATTATTTAAATGTGATTGAAATTCATTGATGTCATCAAGATCTAGCCGTTTATCATAATTTTCGAACATTTTCTCCCATGAAACCACTTTTAAACTCCTATGTTAATTTAGTAGCCCTAACAGCTGTATAGTGCGCATGCGCGTTTTAGTCCTCGGATGAGTGTAAACGCGCATCGCTATCTGTTTGTATTGGCTGGATATAATAAAGTTTAGTCCAAATATCCCTTGCAGCTAAACGCGCATGCGCGGTTTCCAAACCTATTATCTACCAGCTGCATTTTTTTAACTTTATGAATTTAATGTTATTTTCTAAAATGTTACAGAAATAACGCGCAAACTTAGCTGCAAATTTCCGGTATTTTTCCTAGAACGGCAATAATACTGTATAGAAAATCAGTTCTTAGGCACTTACCATGAGCGCTTCAAGCCCTGCAAATAGGGGCCTTAAAACCAAGCGCCCTAAAACCCAGATCTTACAAAAAACGCTAAGTAAAGCCATGGCTACCGCACGGGTCCAAACTCTGTTCGTCCCTGCATTTCGCTGAAAACAGAAAAGTGTTGCTGTTTCTGACCTTAATTAAGCTTAAGGAAGCGCTAAAGCCAAGCTATTGAATTAGCTTTACAATAGCCAGTACTGAATGTGAAAACAATTAGCCAAAGGTCAAGTTTTGACAAAGGCAACAACACACTGATTTGGTTTGTTTTTGAAGCGGAATTGACTGGGGGTTTGCATTCTTCCCTTTTTCGACAGTCATAGTCCCACCAGAACTAGAACCAGAGCCTGAAAATGAGCTGCATTTCTGCAAGCACTTCAGATATTTCAAGCTACTCCATTCTCACAGAATTTCAGCAACTCCCGCTCGAAGCGGCCGCAGGGCGTTGATGACAATCGCGTAGCGAGGCATGGCCGTTCACGGGCGTCCTGCCCTTCACGGCATTGGGACTCCTGTCCGGCAGATGCCCATTCTGCGCCAGTTAATCAGGGGCGAGTGTCGCTTAGCGACGAGCTAACGAGCGCGAAACAGGATGTTGAGCTGGGCCAGAGTCACATGGATGTGACTCTGAGCGTCTGGCGCGATAGCGAATTGGCATCATAAGCACAAGGGGTTTTCCGCTGCGTCGCGGGTCGCTGGGGGTTTGGAAAGGGGGCGAGTCGATACAGCCCCCTTTCCTCGAGTGTGGGGCGGCGAGTGTCGCATAGCGACATGCTTACGAGCGAGAGCCAGGGATGGCGAACTGGCCCTTGTGCATGGATGCACTTGCTCCACGACTTTAGGCCGCTGGCACAGCGGCTAATATAGCTTCCAGCTAAAAGTTCCTAAGTTAGTATTGGCCGAGCTTCCGGCCACGGTGTAGTCAATCACCTGCGGTGCGCTCTCGCACAGGCGATCCTGTGACTCGCTGCGAGTACGTCCCTGTAAGCTCTGCCTCGCCATCCCTGGCTCGGAAGGTCACAGTTCCGCCTGTGCCTGGAAATGAGGTGTATGTCTGAAGACACTTCAGATGTTTCCAGCTACTCAGCGCTAACAGAATTGCACCAGCTCCCCTTCGGAGCCGCCGCTGGCGTTGTTGCAAATCGGCGTAGCCGAGACAGGGATGTCGAGGCTCGAAGGTCGAGCAAGGTGAATGTTGCGAAGCAACAAGCTTATGAGCGCGAGCCAAGGAAGGCGAGCTGGCCGTTATGCATGGATGCATTTGGCGAGTCCTGAGTGTAGCCAA
>NZ_JBKORF010000050.1:0-32378 GCF_047314685.1 Shewanella sp. BJSY2023SW001 | reverse complement strand
TCAAACTCAGTTTGATGCGACAAACGAACGCGCAGAGCTTGCTCGAAGCTGGTCATCGCCAGACGCCACTTTGGTTTTCACTTTTTACTCTTTATCAAAGAAATGAGTGAAGACAAAACAGTAACAAAAGGGCACTAGCATTTAGCTAGGGCTTTTTTGTTTGTCTCGCTTCCAGCGACATGCAGCCCAAAGCGGCTGGCGCAGTGTGTGCCCCTCAGCTCGCAGCCAAGCTGCTTCGCGCTACAGCCATCTATCAAGCTGTGCTTGATGAGCAGATATCTTTCACCCCCACGTGAGATGCTGCTGTGGATATGTTGAGAATGGCTCGACTGGTTTATCTGGTCAGATTTATCGGGGGGATTACCTATCCAGTCTCTGGAGCACAGAGACTTCATCCGACCGCTATCCTCAATAAAGGTATTCGAGACTCAAGCAGAGAAGCCACCTGAATCAGGTGGCTTTCTGTATTTGGAACGAGTTTATACCCACCTTGGGTTTAGTGCAGCTTGATTCAGTCAGATGGTTACTTATGGGGATCCATTTGGCTCTGTTTAGAAGCTGCCGCGAATACCCACGGCTATCTGGGTACCGAAGCGTTCCAGATAATTCACCTGATCTTCGCGCTTGATGTAACCGGAGTAGCGGTTGTTGGTCAGGTTGGAGGCTTCACTGAACAGGGTCAAGTTGTCTGTGATGTCGTAGCTGATGCTGGCATCCAACTGGCCGTAGTCGTCTATCCAGGCCGGGCCGCCCCAGGCATCCGGATCCACCAGGAACTTGCTGCGCCAGTTATAGGCAAGGCGCGCCTGCAAACCATACTGCTCATAGTAGAGCACGGCATTGTAGGAGTTCTCGGACATCCCCTTGAAGGGCAGATCCTTGGCTTTCAGCTCAGGATCGTCATAACTGCTGTCCACATAGGTGTAGTTAAGCTGCCAGCCAAAGCCGTTGAATGGCTCAGGCAACCACTGTTCGAGGGATTGTTGCCAGGCAATTTCAAAGCCCTGCACTTTGGCACCGTACTGACCGGAAACCGGCTGGCTTACCAGGTAACGGTTGCCATCGACCTCCATGGGGGTCTTTTCATCAGAGATAAAGGAGTCGATATCCTTGATGAATAGGGCGCCGCTCAGTGAACTGCTGTCGCCGTAATACCATTCCAGCGCTAGATCCGCCTGTTTGGCCTGCTCGGGTTCAACCCCGGGATTACCGCGCACCAGAGTTGGTAAGCCCTGCTCCTGACTGGTGAAGTTGGGCGCGGCCCAGACTCTGAGCGAGTAGAGTGATGGGCGGCTCAATACTTCGGCGGCCGAGATACGCAGCAGCAGATCGTCCTGCAGGTTCAGCTTGAAGTTGAGGCTTGGCAATATATTGGTATAGCTGTCGCTGTAGTTTACCGGGCTGACGGTGCGCCAGTCATCGTTGAGCGGCTGACCGGCATCATCCAGCACTACTTTGCTCAAGTCATAGCCAAAACCTTCGGAATCGACTTGGGTGCGACTGGCCCTGACCCCCAGATTGAGCATATAGGGCAGATCGAACAGCAGCTCTTCAATAGTTATCTGCACATAGGCCGAGGTCACAGCCTCGCTTACCTCATAAGTACCGGCCTGATTGGCACTGGCTACTATGGCCTCATTGGCGGCATCGCTGTTGATGGAGCGGTAGTATTCCAGCAACTTGTCATAGTCAAAGCTGGGCCAGGGATCCGGTGAGATGCTGTTTTCGCCGTCGAGGAAGTTATCGAAGTTGGCGGGCACAAACACATTGCCCGGAATTTGGAACAGCTCAAACTCGCCTTGAGTGAAGACTCCCGAGCCGTCAAAAGCATAACCGTCGCGGGTTAGATAGTAGCCGCCGCGACTGAATTGGCTGGGGTTTTTCGATCTGAACTCATTCTGGCTCTTGACCTGCTTGACATAGTTTATCCCGGCATCCAGCTTGCTGATAAAGCCGCTTTCCGGCAAATACTGGGTCATCAGCTTAAGATCCGTTACCTTGTCATCCACGCCAGTGCCACTGTTTAGGCTGTAGTGGGCACCATAGTTCTGCTCGCTGGTGAGTCCCGGGCCTATCACCACATCCGGCAGCATCTGACCATTGGTGTAGTCGATATCTATGCTGTCGACAAAGCCGCGGGCGACGATGAAGCGATTGTCGCCCTTGTTCTTGTTTTTGGCGGCCGAGTAGGCAAGATCGGCGGTGACCGACCAATTGGGGGTGATAAACAGCGCCGTATTCAGTGCCAGTTGGTAGGTGTCTGTCTTGCGCGGTGTGCTCAGGTTAAGCAGCTCCACCATAGTGTTGTCGCCCTGCTGGCGCATGGAAACCACTCGCCCCAGCTCATCGAACTGCGCATCGCTGAACAGCGGGGTACCCGGTGTCCACTCCTCGTCATAGTTGACAAACCCTATCTGGTATTTGTGTCCATCGGTATTGTAGCGAGAGTAGAGGGCGTCGAAATTGACATCCAGATTATCCAGTGGCCGCCATTGCAGTGCCAGGGTGCCACCGATGCGTTCGCGTACGTCCTGGGCGTTGGCATAGTACATGTAACTGGGTATTTTGGAGGCGTAGATTTCGCCTTCATCAATCACACCATTGCCGTTGGTGTCTACCGGCACCCCGGCGCTGTCGACACCCCAGCCTTCCTCTTCATCGAAAAAACCATCGGCGGAATAGGTGTCGGCTCTGAGGGTTTTCTTGGAGTAAACGGCGGAAAACAGAGCGCCGAAACTGTCGTCATCGGACTTGTCGCCTATGATGAGAGATGCGTGCGGGTGCAGGTCTTCGGTGCGCGACTCATAGATACCCTTGGCCGAGGCTTGCAGGGTAAAACCGTCCAAATCCAAAGGCTTGCGGGTCTGAATATCCACAATTGCCCCTATGCCTCCTTCGGTGAGCCGCGCCTCGGGAGACTTGTAAACCGCCAGCACATTGACCAGCTCCGAGGCTATGGTGTCAAAGTTGAAGTCCCGCCCGGCGTTGTCCGACGCCAGTTTGCGGCCATTGAGGGTAGTGATGTTGTAGCCGTCCCCCAGGCCGCGGATCAGTATGTTCTGCCCCTCGCCGCCGTTGCGGGTAATGGTCACCCCGGGTATACGTTGCAGTGCTTCGGCCAGGTTTTCATCCGGAAACTTGCCTATATCATCGGCCACCACAAGATCCACCACTGCGGTGGCATTCTGTTTCAGAAACAGCGACTCCTTAATGGCTGAGCGGATACCCGTTACCTGGATCCTTTCCAGCTCGGCATCCTGCTGTTGAGCTGAGTTTTGTTGTGTTTGAGCCTTGTTTTCCTTGTCGGACTCGTCATTGGCCGTAACCGGCTGTGTTGCCAGCGCACTGGCAACTGCCAGGGCAATTAGGGCAGGTTGGGTGGCTAAGAGCTTCATGGGTTCCCCGCTGTTTGTTTTTATCAGGCTTAATGCCTTTCGCTTTTGTTATTTTTCGAAAGCATTAAAAACAGCAAAATGCTTTCGATTGCTTATTTATAGCGTTAAAAACTCTATGTGATCAATAAAAAAATGTAAAATGTCTTTTAATTATTTTCGGTTTGGTGCATAGTTTAGCTAGTTGAAAGTGAAAATTTGTTGTTGGTTTTGGCTTAAGTCGTTGTGGTATAAGAATTGTTGTTATGATTTGACGACGTTGCTAGTAGATTGAAAGCTTTCGAAAGCCAGTGCAGGTTCACCTGCTCCAGAGCGCAACAAACAAAACAGGAAGAGTGCAGTGAATAATCTCAACACTATTGAGAGGCAGCAGGAGATAGTCCGGCTGACCCAGCAACAGGGAAAGGTGTCGGTCACCGAGCTGGCAAATCGCTTCGGGGTCTCGGAAGTCACCATACGCTCGGATCTGGCGGTATTGGATCAAAAGCAATTGTTGGTGCGCTCCCGCGGCGGCGCTATGGTCAACTCCGACCTTATTCGTGAACTGTCACTGAAAGAGAAGGGCCACTGCTATTCGGCACTGAAGCAGGAGCTGGGTAAGGTGGCGGCCTCTTTGGTTAATGATGGCGACCGCCTGTTGTTGGACTCGGGCACCACTACCCAGCAAGTTGCGGCTAACCTCCTTGAACATCAAGATCTTATTGTGATGACCAACGGCCTTAACATAGCCACTGAGCTGGCGCGTTCCGACGACGTTGAGGTGATGCTCACCGGCGGTTTGCTGCGCAAGAAGTCGATGTCTTTCTATGGTTCCATCGCCGAGAAGAGTCTCAGGGATTACAACTTCAACAAGCTGATCCTCGGGGTGGATGGTTTTGATCTCAAGGCAGGTCTCACCACCCATTTTGAGAAGGAAGCCAGTCTCAACCGCATGATGTGTGAGATTGCCAGCGAGATCATAGTGGTTACCGATTCATCCAAATTCGACCAACAGGCGTTTCATGTAATTTGTGCCAGTCGGCAGATCCAGCAACTGGTGACCGACAACGGCATTCCCGAGCGCTATGTGGAAGAACTCACCAAGCAAGGGGTGCAGCTGCACCTGATAGATAAAAACAAATAACAAGGGGAGAAGTTATGTCTGGTTTTGATCGTCGTTCCTTTCTGAAAGCTTCGGTGGCCACAGCTGCTGCCTCGGCGCTGGCTGGCTGCGCCGCCAATGCCGGTTCATCTGCACTGGCACCCAAGGCCAGTGGCCGCTCTGTCATGGGGCTGGTGGTTCCGAAAATGGCCGAAGTGCGGGTGGGGCTAATCGGCGTCGGTGAGCGAGGTGTGGGGTTCATTCACCATTTCAACAACATAGAGGGCGCCAGGGTAACAGCTATCTGCGATACCGATCCCCTGGTCATAGAACGTGCCAAGAAGGTAATGAGTGACGCAGGCTTGGCCCAGCCCGGTTATTATTTCCAGGGCAAACACGCCTATCGTGAATTGTTGGCACGCCAGGATGTGGACATAGTGGTCATTGCCACACCTTGGGAATGGCACCACCCCATGGCCAAAGAGGCTATGCTGGCCGGCAAACACGCCTTTGTTGAAGTGCCTATGGGGATCACCATGGAGCAGCTCTGGGATCTGGTGGACACAGCCGAGCAAACCCAGCGTAACTGCATGATGATGGAAAACGTCTGCTACGGTCGCGACGAGCTGATGGTGCTCAACATGGTACGCCAGGGGCTGTTCGGCGAACTGCTGCACGGTGAAGCCGCTTATATTCACGAGCTGCGCTGGCAGATGAAGGAGATAGATCGCAAGACGGGCTCTTGGCGCACCAAGTATCACGCCTTGATTGACGGTAACCTGTATCCTACCCATGGCTTGGGGCCTGTGTCCCAGTACATGAATATCAACCGCGGGGACAGGTTCGACTATCTCACTTCCATGAGCTCTCCGTCGCTTGGGCGTGCTGCCTATGCCAAGCGTGAATTCCCCGCCGACCATGCCCGCAACAAGCTCAACTATATCTGCGGCGATATCAATACCAGTCTTATCAAGACGGTTAAAGGCCGAACCATCATGGTGCAACACGACACCACAACGCCGCGTCCTTACAGCCGCCATAACCTGATTCAGGGCACCAATGGGGTGTTTGCCGGTTTCCCCAACCGCATAGCGCTGGAGCAGGGCGGCAGTGGCAGCTTCCACCATTGGGACCAGGATATGACCCAGTGGTATGCCAAGTATGACCATCCGCTGTGGTTGCAGATGGGCGAGGCGGCCGAAAAGAACGGCGGTCATGGCGGCATGGACTTTTTAATGTGCTGGCGGATGATCTACTGCCTGCGTAACGGCGAGCCGCTGGATCAGGATGTGTATGACGGTGCGGCCTGGTCGGCGGTGCAGCCTCTGTCGGCGGCTTCAGTGGCCGATCGCGGTAACTCCAAGGACTTCCCCGACTTTACCCGAGGCGTGTGGCAGAGCGCCAAACCGCTTGGCATTGTAGGTTGAGGTAAGCATGTCTGCACTCAAATCCATTATTGAGGCCAACAAGGCCGGGCAGCAGGCGGGGATTTATTCCGTCTGTTCGGCCCAGCCGCTGGTACTGCGCGCCGCTCTGCGTCATGCGGCGCGGCAACGGGCGCCCTTGCTGATTGAGGCTACGGCCAACCAGGTCAATCAGCACGGCGGCTATACAGGCATGACCCCCGCCGATTTTATCGCCTTTGTGAAGAGCCTGGCCCAAAGTGAAGGTGTTGCCGAAGCGCAGTTGCTGTTCGGCGGCGATCACCTGGGGCCGGTGGCCTGGAAACACCTGACTGCCGAGCAGGCGATGGCCGAGGCCGAAGCCATGGTGCGGGCCTATGTCGAGGCGGGATTTTGTAAAATTCATCTGGATGCCAGCATGGCTTGTCATCAGGAACAAACGCCCCTTGCCGATGAGGTGATTGCCGCGCGCGCCGCCAGACTGTGCCGCGCCGCAGAAGCGGCCAAGGCGCCGGGGCAACAGCTCTGTTATGTGATAGGCACTGAAGTGCCCGCTCCCGGTGGTGTCAGTTCGCTGGAGGAGGGGCTGCAGGTCACCCCGGTCGCGGCGATGAAACACACCATTAGCGCCCACAAACAGGCCTTTGCCGCCGAAGGGCTTGGGGCAGAGGTTTGGCAGCGGGTGATTGCGCTGGTGGTGCAGCCGGGTGTGGAGTTCGGCAATGCCGGGGTACATCAGTATGATGATGCGCTCACCAAAGAGCAGAGCCGCTTTATTCGCGAGCAGCCCAACCTGGTGTTTGAAGCCCACTCCACAGATTATCAACTGCCGGAACATTACGCCCAGTTGGTGGCCGGCCATTTTGCCATTCTCAAGGTGGGGCCGCAGTTGACTTTTGCCCTGCGCGAGGGGCTGTTTGCCCTGGATCATATAGAGGCCTTGTTGGTGCCGGCGGCGAAACGCTCAGGGCTTAGAGCATTGTGTGAGCAGAAGATGCTGTCTGAGCCCAAATACTGGCAGTCGTTCTATACAGATCCTGCGCTGCGGGATTGGCAACTGGGATTCAGTTACAGTGACAGGATCCGCTACTACTGGCCCGAATTGTCGCTGACCATAGACAAGCTGCTGGCCAATCTGGCAAACCCCATTCCCGAGCCCCTTATCAGCCAATATCTGCCGCTGGCCTATCCGGCCGTGGTCAGAGGCGAGCTGCCTGCCACGGCGATTGAGCTGGTACTCCATCATATCGGCCTGGTGCTTAACCGTTATGCCAGCGCCTGTCAGCCTGCTGCCATCGAAGGATAAATCAATGCAAGTCAGTGACCTATCAAAGACCCACTTGTATCCAAAATCTGCCGCCAACCCGCTTTGGCAAGCGCCGGAGAGTGGCAAATGGACGGCGACCGAGATAGCCCAGCAGCCGACTCTCTGGCGCGAATTACAGGCCGATTTCAAACACAGGGAAGCGCAGCTCAGCGCTTTTCTCAATCCCTTGCTGGCCAAGGACAATCTGCGGATTATTCTCACCGGCGCGGGTACTTCGGCTTATATCGGCAAGGCGTTGGCAGCCTTTTTACAGCGGCAGCTCAGATTGCCGGGCCAGAGGGTGGAAGCCTTGTCCAGCACGGATATTGTTTCTCACCCCAGGCTGCATCTCAACCCGTTGCAGCCGACTCTGATAGTCTCCTATGGCCGCTCTGGAAACAGCCCTGAATCCCTGGCTGTGCTGGCGTTGGCCGATGAGTTGCTGACAGATGTCAGTCATCTGCTGCTGACCTGTAACCCTGAGGGAGCTTTGGCCAGCTATGCGGCCGAACACAGTCACAAGGCTTGTTTATGGTTGATGCCCCAAGATAGCCACGACCGCAGCTTTGCCATGACCAGCAGCTTCAGTTGTATGTATCTGGCGACCCTGCTGTTGTTTGCCGAGGAAGACAAATCGTTATCCAGGGTGCTGACACTGACGGAGCAACTGCTCGAAACCCGGCTCGACGGGGTGCAGCAAACCGCGGGCCATAGCTGCAAGCGGATAGTGTTTCTCGGCGCCGGGCCGCTCAAGGCGGCGGCTCAGGAGGCGGCGCTCAAGTACCTTGAACTAACTGCCGGTATAGTGATCAGCAGTTTTGAGAGTCCGCTGGGGTTTCGTCACGGCCCCAAGTCACTGGTGAATGAAGATACCCAAATAGTGCTGCTCGGCAGCTCTGAGCCCTATGCCAGAGCCTACGATCTGGATCTTCTGGCAGAGCTGCGCGCCGATAAGCGGGCGCTGGATATCTGTTATCTGAGTGAAGAGGCTCTGGCCCAAGATGGTCAGGCCAGTCTGGAAGAGGCTTGGTTGACACTACCCTTTATTGTTTACTGTCAACTGCTTGCATTTTACAAGGCGTTGGAGCTTGGGGTGTCACCGGATAATCCCTGTCCCAGCGGCCAGGTCAATAGAGTGGTGCAGGGGGTGAAGCTGCATTCGCTTGCGGTTTATACTCGGCCCGGCAGCCGGGATAACACAGAGGATTGAGCCATGTACTACGGTGTGGATATCGGTGGTACCAAGATAGAACTGGCGGTGTTCAGTCCACAATTGCGTCTGTTGGATAAATGGCGCATCGCGACTCAGGGTGACGATTATCAGAGCTTTCTGGCCTCACTCGCCTTGCAGATAAGCGAGGCCGACAGGCGCTGGCCGGCCGAGTCCGGCATCCCGGGCACAGTGGGGATAGCCCTGCCCGGGGTGATCCGCGCCGATGGCACTGTGGTCTCCAGCAATGTGCCTTGCCTCAATCAGCGTAAAGTGGCCGAAGATTTAGGCGCC
Organism: Shewanella sp. BJSY2023SW001; assembly: GCF_047314685.1. NCBI lineage: Bacteria > Pseudomonadati > Pseudomonadota > Gammaproteobacteria > Alteromonadales > Shewanellaceae > Shewanella > Shewanella sp. BJSY2023SW001. The sequence continues at coordinate 23,692 of NZ_JBKORF010000050.1, read as the reverse complement.
TTGTTGTCGCGTCCTGTGGCCCTTGGCAATGATTGCCGTTGTTTCGCCCTGTCCGAAGCCTTGCTGGGAGCCGGGAAAGATCATGCCAGAGTGCTTGGGCTCATACTCGGTACCGGGCTTGGCGGCGGGATCTGTATCGAAGGGCGGCTTATCACCGGCGCCCACTGTCTGGCCGGTGAGTTCGGCCATCAGGGCATGGCGGCCAGCGTGCTGCTGCGCCATGGCTTGCCGCTTTATGATTGCGGCTGTGGCCTCAAAGGCTGCGCCGAAACCTATGTCTCGGGCACAGGCCTTGGTCGTATCTACCGGGAGTTTGGCGGCGAGGGTGATACATACGCTTGGCTGGCGGCGCTGCGCGCCGGTGATGCCATAGCCAAACGCAGTTTCGATGCTTATCTGGATGCCCTGGGCAGTGTGTTGGCCGGACAGATCCTCAGTCTGGATCCGGACATCTTTGTCTTCGGTGGCGGTTTGAGCGAAGTGCCGGAAATTTTGGCGGCGCTGCCGCAGGCTACCGCCAGGCATATGTTCAATGGGGTGCAGTTGCCCGAGTTTTGCGCCGCTCAATTCGGCGCCGCCAGTGGCGTTCGCGGCGCCGCCATGCTGGGAAAGGCGCTGGCGACTAGAGTGGAACAGAGCAATAGCGTGAGCGCCAACGAGCAGGTAGCGGATATGGATACCCTGTTGACCGGAGGCTGGCATGAACAGCAACACTGACAAGGCCCCGTTCTGGATTGGTGCCGATGGTGCCCTGCTCGGACCGCAAATGAGCCGCAGTAATGAGGTTTGGCTGCGGATAGTCGATGGCCGTATTCATACCATTGCCAAGGCGCCCAAGGAAGGTGAGGCGGCAACTCACTATGCAGGCCTTCTGGTTCCCGGTTTTGTCGACACTCAGGTCAACGGTGGTGGTGGCCGCATGTTCAACCGGAAGCCCTGCGTTGAGACGCTTAAGCTGATGTTGGACGCCCATGGCCGTTTCGGCACCAGCAGCATGTTGCCGACGCTTATCAGCGACGATATCAGGGTAATGCAAGCGGCACTTGCGGCGGCCATCAGCGCCAGGGAAGCCGGTCTTGACGGCATAGCCGGGATCCATTTTGAGGGGCCGCATCTGTCACTGGAGCGCAAGGGTTGCCACAGTGAAGCCCGCTTAAGGGAGCTTGGCGATATTGAGTTGGCGCTCTACGCCGAGGCAGTGTCCCAACTGGGTGTTTGTGTGGTGACTCTGGCTCCCGAGAGGGTAGGGCCTGAAGATGTTCGCCGCCTGGTGGCGCTCGGTGTCAGAGTGTCTTTGGGGCATTCCAATGCCAACACTGAGACCGTGATGGCGGCGCTGGATGCCGGAGCCAGCGGCTTTACCCATCTTTATAACGGCATGTCACAGCTGGAGTCGCGTGCCCCCGGCATGGTGGGAACGGCGCTCAGTGACCCAAGGGCATTTTGCGGCATTATTCTCGACGGTCACCATCTGCACCCGGTGAGCGCCACTCTCGCCTGGCGCGCCAAGGGGAGTCGACGTTTGATGCTGGTGACAGATGCCATGTCGCCTGTGGGCTCTGAAGAGCAGGAATTTGAATTTTTCGGCGGTAAAGTTGTGCGCCGCGGTACTGAGCTCAGGGATCTCAACGGCTCTTTGGCCGGCTCAGTATTGGAGATGACAACGGCAGTTCGCTATGCCGTCAAGGTGCTGGGGATCCCGCTGGAGCAGGCCGTTGCCATGGCCTGCAGTACTCCAGCCGCTTTTGCCGGGCTGAATGACAGAGGCATGTTGGCCGAAGGCATGCGGGCTGACTTGCTGCTGCTTGACGATGCCCTGTATCAGTCAAAGCGCTGGCAAGGCGGCAGGCTCGCAGCGGGCGCCGAAGTTCGCAGCAAAAGCGTTTGAAAAATAAGCAGCTTCAAGGGACATCTGTCCTTGGCAGCAGCTGGATAATCATTGACAGAGAATAACAATAACAAGAGGAGATGCCGACAATGGACAATAACACCCTGAATAAAGGAGGCGGCACTTTACTGCCCATGGTGCTGATTGGAATACTCTTTTTTGTATTCGGCTTCGTAACCTGGCTCAATGGTGCACTGATCCCTTTTCTGAAAATCGCCTGTGAACTCAATGAGCTGCAAGCCTATCTGGTGGCCTTTGTATTCTACATCGCTTACTTCGTGATGGCCTTGCCCATGTCCGGGCTGTTGACCCGTTTCGGTTACCGTGCCGGGCTACAGATTGGCCTTGGGGTAATGGCGAGTGGCGCACTGCTGTTTATCCCTGCGGCGCTGAGTCACACCTTTGGCCTGTTTTTGCTGGCGTTGTTTGTTTTGGGAACCGGCCTTACCATACTGCAAACTGCGGCCAATCCATACATTGTTTGCATTGGTCCGCGAGAGAGCGCCGCCATGCGGATCAGCTGTATGGGCGTGGTCAACAAGGGCGCCGGTTTTATTGTTCCTTTGGTGTTCAGTGCCTGGGTGCTGACAGGTATGGATGCTTTTACGCCGGAAGCGTTGGCACAGCTCAGTGAGCTTGAGCGCACTGCGGCATTGGAGCAACTGTCTGCCCGTTTGGTGCAGCCTTACCTGGCGATGGCGGTTGTCTTGGCTCTGTTGCTGCTGTATGTGCGATTTTCGCCCCTGCCCGAATTGCAACTTGAACAGGACAGCCAGGCCAAAAGCTGTGACAGCTTGGTACCGAGAACAGATTGGCGCGCCATTCTGGCCTATCCCCAGGCTATTCTCGGGGCACTGACTCTCTTTATGTATATAGGTGCCGAAGTGATTGCCGGTGATAGCATAGGCCTCTATGGCCAGCATCTTAAAGTGGCCGAGTTTGGCATTCTGACCTCCTACACCATGGGATTTATGGTGCTTGGCTATTTGCTCGGCATACTCTTGATCCCAAGAGTGATGAGTCAGCGCAGCGCCTTGGTGGGCTCGGCGCTGGCTGGGTTGGTGTTTACTTTGGGGATCATGCTTGGAGATGAAACCAGCACGCAGCTGTCGAGTCTCTTGCTCGAACCTTTGGGGATAATGCCGCTGCCGGATCCCTTGCTTTACCTTGCGCTACTCGGCTTTGCCAACGCCTTGGTCTGGCCCGCTGTCTGGCCGCTGGCGCTGGAAGGGCTCGGCCGCCTGACTGCTGTGGCCTCGGCACTGCTCATCATGGGCATAGCCGGTGGTGCCTTGCTGCCCTTGCTCTATGGCGCCTTGGTGCACCAGGGTGTGCCCCATCAAAGCGCCTACGGGATCCTCCTTCCCTGTTATGGGATGATCCTTTATTACGCCGTTGCCGGCCACAAGCTGCGGGCCTGGTCGGGAGCGACCGCCACCAAAGCCGTGATTGACTGAGACCTCAGTAGATCCAGAAAAATACCGCCATGCTGACGATAGTGGTCAGCAGGGTGTTGCGGGTCAACAGTGCCAGTAAGGCCGCCAGCAGGGCGCAGCTGAGGTAGGGATTGCTCAGGCTCAGTTGTAACTCGCCGTCTCGCAGAAACACTATGGGGGCGAAGATGGCGCTTAATACTGCCGGCGCCGAAAAGCCAAGGAAAGCCTGGGTTTTCTTGCCAAGTCGTATCGGTAGCCCGGGCTCAAGCAGTAAATAACGGCTGAGTATCACCAACAGCGCCATGGTCAGTATGGTTAACCAAATCATGCCTGCTCCTTGCCTTTATCTTGCGTTGTCTCAAGCGGTTTAACTGGACTGCCGCCCAAGAGGCTTTGATAGAGATACCCCACAGCCATGGCGGTTACGGCGGCGATCAGCAGGCCACCCGGGATAGCCAGCGCTTCACACAGGACGCTCAGCAACATGGCCGTGAGCACACATAAGGCGGTGGCAACATTGACTATCCTCGGCACCACCAAAGCGATAAAGGTGGCTGCGATGGCAAAATCCAGTCCCAGAGAGCCGAGATTATCCATAGAGCTGCCGGCGAGAATTCCGGCCAGAGTTGCCAGATTCCAGCCAAGATAAAAACTCAAACCAGCTCCCAGGGCGTACCAGGGCCTAAGGGTACTTTCCTTGCTTTGATTGGCTACCGCAAAGAGTTCATCCGTGAGCAGAAAACCCAGTGTCAGGCGCCAGCGCAGTGGCAAGGGGCTGATGGCTGGACGCATCGCCATGGCATACAGCAGATGACGCGAGGTGATCAATGCCGTGGTAACTAAAATGGCCAGTAGGCCTGAACCTGCCTTTATCATTCCGAGGGCGACCAATTGCGCCGAGCCTGCGAAAACAAACAGGCTCATGGCTTGGCTCTCTAAGGCGCTGAGGCCGGTTTCCAGTGCCAGCGAACCGGCCAATATTCCCCAAGGGATAACAGCTAAAGTCAGCGGCATTACCGCCAGGGTACCCCGTAAAAATTCGCGGCTCCGGTTAAGTTCCTGAATGCGTGATGATTGCTGATTGTGAATGGTCAATCTTGACTCCATCTTGATGATTTTTCTGTTTTAACAAATTGGCCCGGAGTGGTGCCGAATGCCCGTTTGAATTGACGGTTCGAATACATCCGTCATTGCCAAGTCTAAAGACTCTGATCTTATGGTTAGGTTTTTGCTTTTATAATCATAACACTTTGAATTATAGTGGATGAATAAGTCAATGTTCCCAACCTTTGGCACCTTGGGGTGGTACAAAAAGGTGGTACAAAAGAGATGGCATTTATGATTCAACCTAAGCCCGATCCTAAGACCGGTGTATACAAGGTCAGGAAGGTCATTCCTGTCGAACTCAGACCCTTCCTTGAAGGTAAATCAGAGTTAAAACGCAGTCTCGATACCAAGGATGCCAAAGAAGCAAAGCAAAGGGCATCTGCAGCAGTTGCGGAATTGGAAGCGTTGGTTGCAACGGCGAGGATCAGGCTTGCTAACCAAGAGCAAGAATGCACCATCAGTAATAGCGACTTAGATGCTATCGTATCTCGTTGGGTGACCTATGAAGCGTCCAGGCTTGACCAGCCCGAGATATTGGCCCGTTACATCAGGGAGACTGATGAAGGAGTTGAGTACAATCATGACTTGTTTGAGGAGCTTGAAGAAGCAGCTCTCAGCAATTACTACGTACATGGCAGGGAAGCCGTAGAGAAGAAATTTGTTAAACATATGGCATCATTCATCGATGAAGCCCTGATGCTATCTGGGCTCAGTCTATCTGCTTTCAAACCGAGGCTCTACCTTGCCAAGGCTCTTGCAAAGCAATGTAAAACGTTTTGTAGTTCGGCTTTTGATAGGGAAGGGGTGGCACGTCGTGATGCAATACGAGGCTTGCCCTATCGGGGACCGTTCACTCAAACATACCCTGTTTCTAACCAGTCGACTCTGCTAAAAGGTATTCATCAAGAATTGGCCGACATGGGATTTACGGTCCTTTCTGATGCAAACGAGTCATACCGAGCTCAAGGAGATAGTCCAGAGGGGGCTATCTCTAACCAGTCAACCCTCCGTCAACTGTTTGAATGGGTTAACACCCAAAAGGGAATGACTTTTGATGGTTTCAAGTTACACAGATGGTTGCAAGATAGGACGCAACCTTGTAATCGAGCAGTTGAGTTCTTCGGTGATAAACCTATAGGTAGCATTGGCAAGCTTGAGCTCCGGAGCTTCTTTACCTTTATCATTACATGCCCAGTAAAGCCTAAAGCAGATATCAGAAGGTTGCCTTTTGCAGAGCAAGCCAAAGCCGCCAAAGCCCAAGGGCTGGCTACGATCACAGTTGCTACGGCTAAGAAAGAGTTAAATCTGATTTCAGGATACTTCCAAGAGGCGGTGAGGTTAGACGTTATCCCTTCCAATCCGTGCCATGGTGTATCCCCTAAGCCCCAAACCAAGTCATCATTGAGAGAGCGAGGCTATTCAGAATCCGAGGTGGCCAGGATCTTCTCCTTATCCATGTTTCGTGAGCTTGAATCTAAAACACTGGCTCGATATGGTGCAGCACCTTATTGGTTACCCGTTCTATTAGCCTACACGGGTGCTAGAGCTGAAGAAATCGCACAGCTATACGTTCGTGATATCGAGCAACTAGAGGCTAATAACTCGTTTTGGTACATCCACATTCGTGACGCTAGAGAAGGGCAGTCAGTGAAAAATAATGAAGCGAGAAAGGTGCCGATATGTGATGCATTGATTGAACTCGGTTTCATTCGGTACGTTAAATCACTTCCGCCACATGGTCGCCTGTTCCCGCTCTTGAAAGCAAATGCGGCTGGTAAGCTTCACAATGGGGTCGCGGTGTACTTAAAGCGGAAGTTTCAGGAAGCCAACATCGAATTGTTTGAAGAGCTTAAGCCTTTGCATGCGTTTCGCCACCGATTTATTACCCAGGCCCGTCAAGTTATGAGGGAGGATATTCAGAATGCAATCACAGGTCACTCCAATGCCGGTAATGTTGGTAGAAGATATGGAAGCTACGCAGATCTACACACCGCCATCAATAAGATGCCCCGTATAGCAATCCCCCAAATGTATTAGGAATACTAAGTGCTGTCAGGGGGCCTTCCCCCTGACGTACACTTTATTACCAATCTTTAGGCATGGTATTTAGGCTCAGGTGCAGTAACAACAGAGCTGTAGAAGTCATGGTTACCTTCCATCCTGGGTTTTAACATCAATCCCTGAATACAGGCCTTGTTCTGCTTCCTAACCTTGGTAAACCCTTTATCCTTTAGCCGCTTAGTCATGATGTTGCGAGTCATCTTCCAGTCACTATCTCTTTCTGCCCAACGACGGAAGGCGTCGTATAGCTCATCTGTTGCGATATAGCTCTCCGGCTCGTTTATGGTCATTTCTTCCAAGAAGTTTGCAAGCAGATCTGACTCATGACGATACTCATCAATTCCAGCTTGAATACTTGCTGGTAATGAGCCCTTAATGCTTCGCTCAAGCCACATTTGTACTCCCTTAATGGCCCAGTTGAGGATGCCCGGCAGCTCTGCGTAGAGCTTTTCCATAAGCTTTGGGTCTAACTGGTTACCAGTAAAGCTGGCGTTAAAGGGGAGCAAAATCATCCGTCGCCACATCCCAGGACTGGTATCACGGATAACCGGTTTGTGGTTACCGATTATCATCAGGGTGAACATGGGTCTGTACTCCAGCTCATGCTTGGCGTAGAGCTGCCTGGCAACAATGATGTCATCCCCAGTCATGGACTTAACCAAGTTCTCATCCATACGAGAGCCTTCCGGGAGTTCGTTGGCTACTACCAGTCGACTGCCCACCAGCTTGGCAAGGGATGGATTGGGACCTTTACCACTGCCATTGCTTTGCAATAGCACATCACTGCTTATCTGGTGGTAGTAACTCCCCATCAGTCGTTGCAGGATGTTCATAAAGGTACTCTTGCCGTTACAGCCATGGCCATGCAAAAAGAACATCACTTGCTCATCAGTACGGCCGGTTAAAGTGTAACCAACAATCCGTTGCAGTAGCTGGCCATACTCCTTATCCCCACAGGTAATCTCATCGATAAACTGTTCCCAGCGAGGGCAGATAGCCGATTCGTCATAGCTTACCTCGCTACAGCGGCTAATATACATCTCTGGGCTTGGTGCCAAGAGTTTTGCTGTATTGAGGTCTATGACACCATTCCGGACACCAAACTTCATTGGATCACAGTTAAAAGTACTCGCTTTGATCTGGTGGCTCGATTTGTATATCTCCAGCATATCCACCAGCTTCTTACGCTCTAGGCTTTTGCGTCCAAACTGAATGTATTTATCGGCGAGTTTGAAAGCCTCCTCCTCATTTGCTGCTGCCGCTGCACACTTTTCCATCATACCATGCTTGATGATATTGTTTCCTACCTCGCTGGCTGCCTGTAATTCAGAATCCATTGTAGGTTCCCAGATGTTGTACTTGAAGCGATACATCTGACCAAACTCAGGAACAAAAGCAACGACGCGACCCCATAAAGTACTGAGCCGTTTGGCATTGCCAACGTCATTGAAGGTGTTTGGGTCTATTGAGTCCCAAATACTTGCAGTGGCTGCTGGTGTATCTTCAGCCTCTGCCGACGCTTCCTCTGGGCAGGCTTCCGCTGGTGGATAATGCGTACCGCACGTGCTGACTAACTCTTCAAGACTCAACGGGCTCTCGCCGCGAAGGTATTCATCGATATCCTTGCCATGGCCTTTTGGCAAGGTCACTTGGATTAAGGATGGCAACCCTAGAGCGGCGACTCCTTCTCGATACTTGTTACCGGCATCATCACTATCGAAGAAGGTGACCAGTTGTCGATCTTTTAGTCGTTCAGCGAGCCAATTCAGTTGTGACTGACCCAACTGGCCATTGGTTGCCAGAACAGGACCTTGCCAGCCATGCTCTACCAAAGCCAGTAGGTCATGTTCACCTTCAACCAAGGCAACATAGCCCGAGCGGTCCATTGTATCTTGCCCATAAAACTGGATGTCGTTCAGCCAGTACTTCTTGGGCAATTGAAACTGCTTGGCTTTAGTGGGATCCTTAAAGGTAAAGCGGCAAATGTGTTTCTGCTCATCATAGTGAGGGAAGATGTAGACATCCTTGGGGAAGTAATCCCTGGGGCTAAATTGGCCTTTTTGCACCAGTCCAGAATCATAGAGCTCATCAAGATCGTATCCTTTGGCTGTTAGACGGCGCCAGAGTTCACCGCGGCTGTATCCAATTTTTAGGTCAATCAAAGTGTCTGAGCTCAGCTTTCGCTTATCCATCAGCCACGATAACGGCTTGCTGCCTTTCTCAATCATGGGTTCCCAATAGTACTCCCATGCATCCACCAGCAACGCCTGACGTTGCTCTAACTGCTCCGGGGTCAACTGAGGCACGTCTTGAACTGCTCTGGTGGCTTGTGGGCGGGGCTGGGTGTTGATGGTAACCCCTTTAATCTCACCACTTAGCAGCTTGTTGGCGGCATCATAGGCGTTTTTAGCGAGCTTACAGGTTACTAAAAAGCTAAAGATGTCCCCATGCTCTTCACATGAATAGCAGTGGTAGTGCTGCTCTTCAGGGGCGGCATGGTAAATCTTGAAGCAGCCTTTATGACCACAGAAGGGGCATACATCGTCGTCAAGTTGGCAGCAGTCGGATTGCGTTGGCTTGATGTTGTTGCCGGTTAGCTGGCAAATCAGCTCTGGCAAATCGAACATGGCCTTAACGTCAGCTAAACCGTGCTCTTTCAGCATCGGATGGGTGTTGCTAGGGGTAACTTGATATAGTGATGTCATAAGGACATCTCCTTGAAAATAAGGCCAGCAGATTAAAATAGATATTGAGAAAACCTGCTTTTTTGTGGCCTTCGAGCCTTGTTTGGGCTCTTCCCCGGCAGGATTACCTTCCTAGGTTGTCTGCTGGGGCATTTACACCTCATCAATCGAATCTACGTTGATAAAGGTTAACCGACTGCATTCCGGCAGCGGTGATACTAGTCTGTCTGGTGATTAAGCCAGCCAGTTCCAAACGCCTGATATGACGCCTGGCAGTTCTTAGTGAATATCCACAACGCCTGGCCAACAGTTTGGCGAGGCTGATATTGCCGGTTTGCAGTAATCCACTTTGGACTGGCAATCGGCTAACCTCGAAGAGGGTCTTCCCCAACTGGTTCTTCAATAGCTCAAAGGGCACTTTGAAGTTATCAGTTGTATTACCTTGTACCGACACCTCCTTGCTAACATCTTGATTAAACATAGTGATCTCCCAGAGGGCATTTTGTGTCACCCCCTTGTTACTTATAGTTTTAATCGATTTTGACAAGCCATGAAAGCCCCTAAATGACGTTTACAGGAGGATTCGGCAAAACCGCAAGCTAGACTTGGAGATTTGCTTACATGAAATTTATTCATGAACATGAGGTTTGATTTTCGAAATGGTTATAACGCAGGTATCACAATGGGTTAGCGGAGTTGTAGGTCAGTTGATGTCATACCTTACTCTGCCATCCTGACCCTCTGCTGAAAAATCGGCAATCTGACTAAAGTATTCTTATCTTTATTCCCTTAGGGACTTTTAAGAAATCATTAGAAAATCGGCAGAGCAATGCCCTAAATCCTTCAAAATGCTGACTACTCTTGGGTTTTGGGGGAACAGGCTCCAAAGCAAAATCGGCATAGGCCAACTTGGGGAGATTGCGGGGAGAAGTGAGATGTGTCCATAGGGAAAATCTGTGAAATAACAACTGGTCAGTAAAAGGGGCTATTGGTAGACTTCCTGGTTAACATTGTCGTTAGAATGCTGCTCCCGGTGTCACCACAGACACTGGTAGAGCTGTCAGCAGGAACTCCATGGAACACACAAGCATTAGCTCATTGGCCAGTTTTATCTGGTCAGTTGCCGACCTTCTTCGCGGTGACTTCAAACAATCCCAGTATGGCCGCATCATCTTACCCTTTACCGTTCTCCGGCGTTTGGAGTGTGTGCTGGAGACAAACAAGGAAAAGGTACTGGCTCAGTTTGAAGCTACTAAAGATATGGCGGAGCTTGCTCGGGAAAAGCTACTGCTAAATGCCTCTGGTCAGTCTTTCTACAACGTCTCCAAGATGGATCTGACTAAGCTTGGTGAAACCAACACAGGTGATAACCTCGATGCCTATGTCAGAGCCTTCTCCAAAGATGCCCGTGAAATCTTCGAGCACTTCAACTTTGTCAATACTATCTATGCCCTTGATGATGCCAACCTGTTGTATCAGGTAGTGAAGAAGTTTCGAGGAATAGACCTGTCTCCGGACAAGATAACCAATTACCAAATGGGATTGGTGTTTGAAGAGCTTATCCGCCGCTTTGCAGAGAGTTCCAATGAGACGGCCGGGGAACACTTTACCCCCAGAGACATAGTAAGACTCACCACTTCTCTGGTTTTCAGTGCTGATGATGAGGCCCTTACTAAACCCGGGGCGGTTCGTTCTATCTATGACCCTACAGCAGGAACTGGCGGCTTTCTGTCATCCGGTATGGAGTACCTCAATGAAATCAATGGTTCAGCCCGTTTGGCTACTTTTGGGCAGGAACTGAACCCTGAGTCCTACGCTATCTGTAAGGCAGATATGCTCATCAAGGGACAGGAGATCAGTAATATCAAGCTGGGTAATACCCTGTCTGATGACCAACTCAGGTTCGAGCGGTTCGATTACTGCCTCTCCAACCCACCATTCGGAGTGGATTGGAAGAAGGTTGAGAAGCAGGTTAACGATGAACACAAGCTCAAGGGACATGAAGGCCGTTTTGGTCCGGGTCTGCCAAGAGTGTCCGATGGCTCTCTCTTGTTCCTGATGCACCTTATTAGCAAGATGAAGCCAGTATCCGATAATAGCCCGGGAAGCCGCATAGGCATCATTCTTAACGGGTCACCATTGTTTACCGGTGGAGCAGGTAGTGGTGAGAGCGAAATCCGTCGTTATATCCTTGAGCGTGACCTCTTGGATGCTATAGTCGCACTGCCCACAGACATGTTCTACAACACAGGTATTGCCACCTACATCTGGGTGCTGTCCAACCACAAACCGGCTGAGCGTAAGGGTAAGGTACTGTTGATTAATGCCAGTGACATGCATTCAAGTATGCGAAAGTCGCTTGGCAGCAAGCGTAAATTCCTCGATGACGATGCTATTAAAACCGTTGTCGAGCTCTACAGTCGCTACGATGGTAAAGAGCTTAACAGTCCTATAGCCAAGGTGTTTAACACCACCGATTTCGGTTATCGCCGGATTACTGTCGAGCGGCCTCTTAAGCTTGCCATCTACCCCAAAGATGCAGTGAAACTAGAGGCCTTACAACAAAGTAAAGCCTGGGCCAAACTCGATGAACCCCTAAAAACTACGATACTTGAGGTGCTCTCAGGCCTCTCCAATGATAAGTTCCTCTGCCGTGAGGAGTTCAAAAAGGTCTTCACCAAGGCGTTCAGTGCCATGTCAGCCGACAAGATGCCTGCGGCCGTGCTTAAGCTGCTGTACTCAAGCCTGGGTGAACAGGATGACGCAGCCAAGGTCTGCCTTGCTAAAGGGGCTCCAGAGCCAGCCTCTGAGCTAAGAGATAACGAAAATGTGCCCCTGAATGAGGATATCAACGCTTATTTTGAGCGTGAAGTGCTGCCCCATGTGCCCGACGCCTGGATAGACACCAGTAAGACCGACCCTCTAGATGGCAAGGTGGGCATGGTCGGCTACGAGATCCCCTTTAACCGTCACTTCTACCAGTACCAGCCTCCACGCACTTTGCAGGAGATTGATGCCGACTTGGATATGGTGGCGAAGGAGATAATGCAGTTGCTCGCCGAGGTGCACTCCTGATGGCTCTGTTAAAGGTCTTGTTTAACAACAAGGGCGTTGTCCCGCTGCTCGCTCGGTTAGCCAATATAAGAAATCGGCTCGCTTTGCTCCCTCACTTTGTGCCGCGACGACTTGCCCTGAACTCCAAATCCACTATTGGGGGGCGAGTATGAGAGATCAAGCTAGGTTGAACGGCAAGTATACGGCGTATCCTGAGTACAAGGATTCGGGAGTGGAGTGGCTTGGAGAGATACCAAATAGTTGGGATGTTATCAAGATAAAGCACCTAAGTTCGGTTAAACGGGGTGCCTCTCCAAGACCGATAGACGATCCAAAGTATTTTGATGAGGATGGCGATTACGCTTGGGTCAGGATTGCTGATGTTACAGCCTCAAGTACATACTTGGAGAAAACGACGCAGACAATGTCTGAGCTTGGTAGTTCGCTGAGTGTTAGGCTTGAACCCAATCAACTGTTTTTAAGTATTGCTGGTACAGTGGGTAAACCTTGCATCAATAAGATCAAAGCATGCATACATGATGGATTTGTATATTTCCCAGAGCTAAAAATTCCTAATAAGTACCTTTTTTATGTATTTGCTGGAGAACTGGCGTACAAAGGCCTAGGCAAAATGGGAACCCAACTGAATCTCAACACAGATACAGTTGGAGATATCAAAGTAGCCTTGCCAAAGCAGATAGAGCAGATTGAACAAATCGCCGCCTTCCTCGATTACGAAACCGCCCGGATAGACAGCTTGATAGATAAGCAGCAGCGGCTGATTGAACTGCTCAAGGAGAAACGCCAGGCGGTCATCTCGAACGTAGTGAGTGTGCGTGAAGGTGAAATATCAGCGAAACTATCTTATTTCGTTGACCTCCTCCCTGGATATGCTTTCCCTAGTTCTGGTTTCAAGAATGAAGCAGATGGGAATATTCCACTTTTGAGAGGGGTGAATGTTGGTGTTGGGAAGTTGAAGTGGGAAGAGACTGTATGGTGGCCTAAAGCTGAAAAAGCTGAACAAGAAGCTCTTAAAGATTTTGAGTTGCAAGAAGGGGATATTGTCTTTGGCATGGATAGGCCTTGGATTGCTGCGGGGGCGAGAGTAGCTGAAGTAACTAGTACAGATTTACCTTGTCTTTTACTTCAACGAGTAGCCCGTATTCGTACTTATGAAGACACTTATCAACCATTCGTGACGTTGTGTTTGTCAAGTTACGAGTTTAAGTCGTTCGTAGAAGCTGATTTAACAGGTGTGAGTGTACCTCATATTAGCCCGGATCAGATTAAGAGTTTTTCCATTAGGGTTATTGGATTTGATAAGCAAAAGGCTGAGACTGACACTGCTCTAAAACTGTGCAAAGAGCTTGAAGCGATAGAGGCAAAAGCCTGGAGTGCTATTTCTTTGATGCAAGAACGCCGCACAGCGCTGATTGCTGCAGCTGTGACCGGCAAGATTGATCTGCGAGGCTGGACACCACCTGTCGAGGAGGATGCGGCATGAGCGACATCAAGCTGTTTAAGTACCACGCAGGTGGGGTAACCGAACTTGAAGGCAAGGCGGCTGTAGTCGAGAAAGAGTTGCAGCAGCTGATTGAAAGCAATATGGAAGCCTTCCTGGGTGTACGATTTCTCGCTACTGAGTACAACACAGGTAAGACTCATAGGGGCCGTATCGATTCGCTGGGACTCGATGAAAATGGCTGCCCGGTGATTATCGAGTACAAACGTCACACCAATGAGAACGTCATCAATCAGGGGCTGTTTTACCTGGATTGGTTGCTGGATCATCAGGCTGAATTCCAGTTATTAGTGATGAAGACGCTGGGGAATGAGGCTGCCGAGAGCATAGAATGGGAGGGCACCCGCCTTTTATGTATCGCCGGGGACTTTACCAAATACGATGAACATGCGGTGCAGCAGATAAACCGCAACATTGAACTGCTTAGGTACAAGCTGTTTGCCGATGACTTGCTGATGCTGGAACTGGTGAACGTGGTGGCTGTGTCGGGTCAGTCTGTTAAATCTCAGATAGGATTAACTGGTACTGACGCTGCTTTTGCTAAGCCCAAATCCTCCTCCGTGATGAAAACTCACCTCGAACAGTTGGAGCAGGCTTCTGTGTCATTAAAGCAGCTCTATGACGGCGTAATCGACTTTACGGCAAGCCTTGGGGATGACGTTCACTACAAGCAATTAAAGCTCTACGGTGCCTTCAGACGCCTTAAAAACTTTGTGTGCATCATAGTGGTGCCTAAACAAGACCCCAAGTTGCAATTGCTGGTGCGGCTCGATCCCAAAACCGTGGATATGGAAGAGGGGTTCAGCCGTGATGTGAGTGAGATTGGCCATTGGGGGACAGGCGATTTGGAACTGACAATTCGCACAGTAGATGACTTGGAGAAGGCCAAGCCATTAATCAAACGAGCCGCTGAGGAAAACTGATGAGTATGGAAGCCAAGGCCAGGGAGCTGGCGTTTCAGAACTACATTATCGATGCACTGGCCACCCAGGGTTGGCTGGTGGGCGAATCAGGGAGCTTTGATAAAGAGCGTGCTCTGTATCCCGAAGACTTGCTGGCCTACGTAAAAGAGAGCCAGCCTGCTGCCTGGGAGGGCTTTTGTCGCATCTATCCCCAAGATACCGACAAGCACCTTTTGAATGCCGTTGTAAGGCATCTAGAACACCCAGACAAGGGCACCCTGTGGCTGCTGCGTAACCCGCTGGAAGACCGAGGGGCAAGGCTCCGGCTTGCCACCTTTAAGCCAGACCATGGGCTCAATCAAGAGCTTATTAGCCGTTATCAGGCTAACCGCTTAAGGGTCGTGCCAGAGCTAATTTATAGCCCCAACGGTTACGATGGTCGCATAGATTTAACCCTGTTCTTGAATGGTTTGCCGGTAGCCACAATGGAGCTGAAGTCCTGCTTTAAGCAAAGCCTGGAGAATGCTAAACAGCAGTATCGTAAGGACAGGCTTCCCAAGACTGGCAACAAAGACGAGCCGCTGCTGAAGTTCCGCCGGGGGGCACTGGTGCATTTTGCGGTGAATCAGTTTGAAGTGGCGATGACCACCAAGCTTGCCGGTAACAGCACCTTCTTTTTACCGTTTAACCGAGGTACCAAGGCGGGTGGTGCGGGGAATGACCTGCCTGATGAAGGGGCGGGCTTTGCTACCAGTTATCTGTGGGATGAAATCCTCACGCCTGATAATTGGCTTAAGATCCTTGGCCGCTTTATCCACCTTGAGGTGAAAAAGCAGGAAGATGCCCTTGGTCGCATCCAAAAGAAAGAAACCCTGATCTTCCCCCGTTATCATCAGTGGCAGGTGGTCACCAAGCTGCTTGCCAAGGTGCAGGAGGAAGGCACTGGCCATAAGTACCTTATCCAGCACTCGGCAGGCTCGGGTAAGTCCAACTCCATTGCCTGGCTGACCCACCAGTTGGCCTCACTCTACGATGCCAATGGCGATAAGTGGTTTAAGTCGGTGATTGTGATTACCGACCGCACAGTACTCGACAGCCAACTGCAGGAAACCATCTCCCAGTTTGAGCATGCAGAAGGAGTGATAAGCCGGATTAACCGGGATGAGGGCGAGGGCAGCAAGTCGGCCCAGCTGACGGCCGCACTGGCTATCGGTACACCCATCATTGTGGTGACCATTCAGACCTTCCCCCATGTGCTGAAGGCGATTCAGGAGTCCACCAGCCTGAAAGACCATACCTTTGCGGTGATTGCCGATGAGGCCCACTCTAGCCAGAGCGGCAGCACCGCACGGCAGCTGCGGGAAGTGTTGATGGCCGAGCAACTGGATGAAAACGAGGAACTGACCGCCGAGGATGTGATGAACATGACTCTAGCGGCCCGCCTTGGCAGTAATCACATCAGCTATTTCGCCTTTACCGCCACCCCCAAGGGCAAGACGCTGGAGCTGTTTGGCCGGCCAGATAACCCGGCAATGCCCCTAAGTGACGACAATAAGCCCAAGCCCTTTGATGTGTACAGCATGCGTCAGGCCATTGAGGAGGGGTATATCCTCGATGTGCTGCAAAACTATACCAGCTATGGTTTGGCCTACAAGATGGCTATAGCTGGAGCCAGGGCTGAGCAGGAGGTAGACAGCAAGAAAGCCAAAAAGACTCTCGGCAAGTGGTTCAGGCTGCACCCCCATAACATTGGCCAGAAGGTGCAGGTGATAGTGGAGCACTTTAAGGCCAATGTGGCACATTTGCTGAACCAGCAGGCGAAGGCGATGGTGGTCACCAGCAGCCGTTTGGAGGCCGCCAAGTATAAACTCGCGTTCGATAAGTACGTGGCCGAGCAGGGCTATGGCAACATCAGGGCCATGGTGGCCTTCTCAGGTGAAGTGACAGATCCGGACACCGAGATTGCCCACACCGAACGCAGCATGAACCCCGACCTTCATGGTCAGGACATGCGAAAGGCATTCGATACCGACAGCTACCAGTTGATGCTGGTGGCCAATAAGTTCCAGACCGGTTTTGACCAGCCGAAACTGTGTGCCATGTACGTGGACAAGAAGCTCACCGGCGTTGACTGCATCCAGACGCTCTCGCGGCTTAACCGTACCTATCCGGGCAAGGACCGCACCTTTGTGCTGGACTTTGTAAACAAGCCCGAGGATGTGCTGGAAGAGTTCCAGAAGTACTTTGAAACCGCTACCCTGGAAACCGCCTCCGACCCCAATCTGGTGTATGACCTGAAGCACAAGCTGGTGAATGAGGGTATCTTCTTGTGGAGCGAAGTGGAGGCCTTTGCGGCATCTTACTTTGACCCCAAGCGGGGCACCGAGGGCTTACTCCATTACCTGGCACCGGGGCGAGACCGCTTCCTCAAACGCTATCAGTTGGCCATAGATACGCTAAGGGCTGCCAAACGTCAGTTCAATGAGATTAAGCTGCATGGCTCCGAGGTGGAAAAGAGCAATGCCGAGGAGCGAATTGCTGCCGCTGAAGAGGCTCGTAATCAATTAGTGATGTTCAAGAAGGATTTGAACAGTTTTATCCGCTTCTATGAGTTCGCCTCGCAGATCACCCCATTTAATGCCGTTGATCTGGAACAGCTCAGTACCTACGCCAAACACCTGCTGCCCCTGCTACGGGAAGAGGTGCTCGAAGATGATGATATCGACCTCGACGGGCTAGTGCTGAGCCACTACAAGCTAAAAGAGAAACGCACCCAGGACTTGCAGTTAAGGGAAGGTAGGGGAGATGGGCTTTATGGTGTTACTGGGGTTGGTTCAGCCAAGCCCAAGCAGGATAAAAAGGACTTTCTGTCAGAGATCCTCGCCAAAATGAATGAAGTCTTTGGTGAAGGAGTGACTGAAGGCGATAAGCTTGATTGGTTACAGGGGATGGCGAGCAAGATAGCCGAGAATGAGTCTGTGATGGCCCAAATCCACAACAACGACCGCAAGGCCATTATGCAAGGTGACTTTCCCAAGGCTGTTGATGAAGCTGTAATTAGTCGTATGGGGACTCAGGAAGAGATGTCCATGGATTACCTGTCACGTCCTGATACTGCGAAGATACTGCAAAACCTGCTGCTGGATCTTCTGTTGAAGGGGCTTGGCCGGGAGCTTAGAGGGTAATCATTTTGGCATTTGAGTTGACACCGCAAGAACAAACCGTAAGAGATAAGGCAGTGGCATACGCCAATGCCAATAAGAAGCGGATAGCCAAGGAGATAGTCGATTCATTCGATGCTGAAACAGAGCCGGTATCGGTATTTATGGCAGGCTCTCCCGGAGCTGGCAAGACCGAGGTGTCAAAGGCTTTTATTGAGGCGTTGGGCGGTTCCACTTTACGCATCGACAACGATGAATTAAGGGAACGCTTTGAAGATTATGAAGGGTTTAATTCCCCTCTGTTCCAGGATGCCGCTACGCGTCTGGTGGAGGCGATACATGATTGTGCCTTGAAGAGACGAGTTAGCTTTATCCTCGATACTACATTGGCAAACTTGGCAAAGGCCTCACAGAATATTGAACGGTCTATACGTAGGAAGAGGACTGTTCTCGTTCTGTTTGTGTATCAACGTCCAGAGGTCGCTTGGCAATTTGTCAAGGCCAGGGAAAAGGCTGAAGGTCGCCGAGTTCCTCCAGAAGTGTTCATAGAGCAGTTTATCGGGGCAAGGGAGACCGTAAACACGTTGAAACAAACTTTTGGCAGAGATATTGAATTAACCGTGCTGGTGAAGGATATTAAAGGGGAGATCGAACGCTTCTATGACAATGTGGACTCCGTTGACGCTGTGATCAAAGAGAAGTACAATCGCGAGTCCTTAGCCGAAATAGTGTGCAAAGGGTAATGAGTGGAGGCTATTATGTTATCTAAGTTTTTCAAGTCCACAGAGGCGGCCCCTAAAAGCAGTAAACTGTCGGACTTTGTACTGCATGCTTCTTCCAGAGACAAGAAGAAGGTGTTTACACAAGTACTGAAAGCATCCTCTGCAGAGCAGCGAAAAGTGATTGAACGAGCTGCTGCCATGCAGTGAGGATGTTTGATTACACATCGCAAAGGTAGCCTCAGGGCTGCCTTTTCTTTTATGTGGCTCTTATTGATCCGGATAGTCGGCATACCAGTACAGTATGTTTAGCCACTCACCTGTAGCCTGGAAGTGGATAAGCAACCTTACAACCCAGTGCATGAATGGTAGATGTTCCTTTGGGTGAGTAGCGTAAAGCGTTCCATCTGTAATCTTGATTGATTCAGGGTTAAAGCCTTTGTCAATAAGGAATCGCTCAACCTCACCAGGTTCCCTGAAGTTTCCGCCAGGTATTGTCCCCTTGAGATGCATCTTCTTTTGTCGGGTACCAAAGTTATCTGGGATTATCTCGGTTTCAAACCTAGGTAACCTCGCTTTCCGTGCTCCCTTGACTTGATGCCTTCGCTCAGTATCACTGAAACGACCCACAACCAGCAACGGTTGATAATCCAACACGACCTCTTCAGGATAGCGAACGTTTCCTCTACGGGTATTGGATGGTGATGCCAGATATCTGGCAGGTGTAATAGATGTAAATGTCATAATGGCTCCATTTAGATTGGTGGGGCAGAATATGTCACCCCTGTTATTACTAGTTTAATGCGATCAGGCGGTCTCCAAGCTTCTTATACCGTTAATTAATCGTATCCCTTTGAGGCATAAGAAACCTGAACTAAATCAATAGGAAGGGTTTGCTATGCAACTGACAATGAAACCGGGAGCCTCTAATGAAGGCAATGGTGAATACCAAGAGAGGGTCATTCGGGAGGCGATAAGCATCCTGGAGTCCCGATATCAGGACCACAATGTCAAAACAGCGGTGTTTACCTCTCCGCCTCTGGTAAAGGATTACCTTAAGCTCCGAATGGCGGGGTACGAGAGAGAGGTGTTTGCCGTTCTGCTACTGGACAGCCAACACCGATTGATTGCTTGTGAAGAGCTGTTCTTTGGCACTATAGACGCCGCTGCTGTATATCCCAGAGAGGTGGTTAAGTTGACTCTTTCACGGAACGCCGCAGCGGTTATATTTGCCCATAATCATCCTTCGGGTATACCTGAGCCTTCCTCAGCGGACAGACGTATTACAGAGCGTCTGGTGAACGCTCTGGCCACTGTGGATGTGTCTGTGCTGGATCATCTGGTTATCGGGCAAGTGGATGTGGTGTCGTTTGCAGAGAGGGGCTGGTTATGATTGATAGTAGGCATGTCGATTTGACCGAAGCCCGCCGGTGGCTACCCGTAACTGTCACTCTGAGTGGCATCTTACGGAGAACGTTGGAGGAACACCCTAATGATCAATGTTCTGACGGCGTAACCCTCAATTTCCGAGATCCCAATTACTCAGTGGAGCATGGGGGCTATCACCCGGTTGAAATTCGACTGGAACGCTCTGACTCGGCTTCTGGATGGCGTTTGGTGTATATCACTGACTTTGCCTTCTTTGGCCCGGTTTATCCTGAGTTGGAGAAAGAGTTGGACTTCAATCTATCAAATGGAACAGGGTATCAGGCTTACACGGGGGAGTATCCGCTAAACCACTTCCGAGGCCTTTACCGGATTTGGGAATCCAACTTCCGCTACTACCTAGGGTTAGGTGTCTATCAACTAACCGTCACTTGGGACTAAGCCTAAGACGTCCCTAACAACCAAATTGCAGTCAATTCGTCACTACATGGACCCATGTGGTGAGCCTTTGGCTGCCTGTTATCAACCATCAAAAGGAGAACATCATTAACGAACAACTTAGACGGGTCGCTAAAGCCGCACTACTGACCATAGTGCCAATACTTATCCAGGCCTTCACCGAACGCTATTTGTCCGACGAGGAAGCTTGGGAAGAGCCTCTTGATGAAGGAGAACAAGAGAACCGTAACTAACTGTATGCAAAGTCATTAAACCAAGCCTATGTGACACGGTGGTAGAAGGACCCTTTCCCCGTGTCACATGGGTCCCTTTGCACCTTCTGAAGGGCTTGGTCAGTGTACCTTGCCCTATTGAACAGGAGTTATCTATGGCCGAAATAGGGTACGCCCGTGTATCTACTACGGGACAAAGCCTAGACGCACAACTGAAGGCATTAGCTGACTGCGACAAGGTATTTCAGGAGAAGGTTAGTGGAGCAGAGGGCGACCGACCTCAGTTAAAGCTGATGTTGGAGTTTGTCCGAGAAGGTGACGTCGTGATTGTCACCAAGTTGGATCGACTTGCACGGAACACTAAGCATCTACTGGAGATAGCAGAGCTCTTGGAGAAGAAGAGGGTCTCCCTTCAAATCCAGAATCTGGGAATTGATACAGGAACCCCAACAGGAAAGCTAATGCTGACGATGGTTGGTGCTATCGCCACCTTTGAACGCGAACTGATGCTGGAGAGACAAGCAGAGGGGATTGCCTTGGCCAAACAACGAGGCAAGTACAAGGGACGAAAGCCAACAGCCATGCTTAAACGAAACCAAGTCATACCGTTGTTAGAGGAGGGACTGCCGAAGCCTGAAATAGCTAAGCGTGTCGGTATATCTCTGTCGAGTGTGCAACGGATAGCAAGAGAACAGCAATAGAGGTTGTTATGACGAGAAAGAAGAAAGTGATTATTGGGTTGATAGCGTTTATGGCGTTCAACATATACATCTATAAGGGGGCTCATGACGTCCCGACTGGTAAGATGCGAGGGCTTAGTGATGAGTGCCAACTATTGGTTGGGCCTCCCTCACGAAAGTATCCGTTTGCAACATACTACATAGCCAGCAAAGACGATTTTGTAAAGGAACTGCGAAACCTGAATATTGTTATTCAGACAGATCTTCAGTGTAAACGTGATGATGCTGAATGCTTCTTTGCAACTTACTGGAATTCATCCAAAGCTGTCGCTTCGGTAAAGACAACTGTCATAGATGGGATGAAAATCGCCTTGGCCAGAGATAGACCAGTCAATGGGATACAAGAGTACTCAGATCGTTGCCTGGAACATCTAAGAGACATTAGTTCGAGCAATGCTCGAAGATTGGAGTCTGATGCTTATGCTAGAAAAGAGGGGTATGGGTGGCGGAACGTGTTCCCACCATTCCACTGGTACTATGAGACATTCCTAAAATGGTAAGAGCAATTAGACTATTCCTCTTTCCTGTTCTTGTTATTGTTCAATCATCTCCAAGCTACGCGAACGATTGGATGGAACAGCTCAAGCGTGTTTATGCCTGGAGGGAGGTGGCTAGCCTGTGTCTTGATAAGGCTCCTAAATATCAAGAAGACTGGTCTCTCATGGTTCAGCTCCATGACAAACAGATCATCATTTGGCAACGTATGATTAGGGATGAGCTCAGAGCCGCTTTGGCTCCAGAGCAAAGAGCAACGTTTTGGTTTGAACAACTGGAAAACCTTGCCCAGGTCTGGGCACCAACGCAAGTGAGAGGTATGGATTGCGGCCCAAGTGATCTCGAGTTTCTGGCAAACCGGATGACTCAAGACCCGACATTCTTCACAGCCATGGAGTTGGTCAAGCAAGAAAGAGGAGGGCGCTAGGCCCTTCTTTTTACCCATCGTAAGGTTTAGTAAGGATTAGGCGTTCTAGCGGCCATTCCCCCCTGCAGTTTTATTAAGATAAGGGGAGTGCCTCCTTATTTGCTCTTTTTCAGCGATGAACAACTGGATGATGCTTGCTTCCCTCTTGGCAGTTAGGACTTCAAAGCTCTCGCTATGTTAGAAGTGGCCCCCAATTTTCGGACATGACTTTAAGTGGTCGATCTGTTTTGATAGTACCCAACAATACAGGGACAGATTATGACTAGAAAACGTAGAAACCACTCTCCTGAGTTTAAAGCTAAGGTGGCTCTCGATGCCGCTAAAGGCGATAAAACCGTCGCTGAGCTAGCTCAGAAATATAACCTGCACGCTAACCAGATCTCAACATGGAAAAAGGAGCTGCTTGAAAACGCAGCCATGATTTTTGCCACCGAAAATCACTCAGGAAAAGAGAGTTCCGAAGAAGTGGACAAACTTCACGCCAAGATCGGTCAATTGACCATGGAAAATGATTTTTTGGCCAAAGTGCTCGGTCGTTAGACCGAGCCCAGCGAAAGAGTTCGCTGGTTAAATCCACCCCATTGCCGATAAAGCGCCAATGTGAGCTGCTCAATATTGCTCGCTCTACCGCTTACTATCAACCCATCGGACTCTCTGCTGAGGAGATCACGTTACGACGAATGATTGACGAAATTCATCTGCAGTATCCGTTTATGGGCAGTCGGCGCATTCGAACTGAGCTGGCTAAAAATGGCCATAGCGTTAATCGTAAGCGTGTTGTTCGACTCATGCGCGATATGGGGATTGGGGCGATTTACCCCAAGCCCAAAACGACGCTGGCGAACAAAGCACACAAGGTGTATCCCTACCTGTTGCGTGATATCGAAGTCACTTACCCAAACCAAGCTTGGGCGATTGATATCACATATATCCCAATGGCGAAGGGGTTCCTGTACCTCGTTGCGATTATCGACTGGTATAGCCGCAAAGTGCTGGCTTGGCGACTATCCAACACCATGGACACGAGTTTTTGTATCGAAGCGCTTGAGGAAGCGCTGAAGCATTATGGGCCACCTGATATCTTTAACTCAGATCAAGGCAGCCAGTTTACCAGCACAGAGTTCACACAGAAGTTAATTGAGCATAACGTACGTATAAGCATGGATGGGAAAGGCCGCTGGGTTGACAATGTTTTCATTGAGCGATTATGGCGAAGCCTGAAATATGAGGAGGTTTACTTAAAGGCTTATACCACGCCCCGTGAAGCCGAGCTTGAAATCGGCAACTACATGGTGTTTTATAATGAAGAGCGTAACCATCAAGGACTCAATAACCTCACTCCTGATGAGGCCTACTTCGGTAGGCAAAGATACGCAGCATGAGCTGGGTCAACCACTTAAGAAATGAGCTTATGTGTCCAACCGTTGGGGACCACTTCT
>NZ_JBKORF010000049.1:81049-81396 GCF_047314685.1 Shewanella sp. BJSY2023SW001 | reverse complement strand
TTGGATCTCCCTTGCCGCCCCACACGGTGTCGAAAGCCCCTCGGCCTAATGGCGCAAATAACTACCGCTTCAGACGCTCATCCCTGATTCGACTGTCGCTGCTTCGGCATCCATGCCTCAGCCACGTTATTTGCGCCAACGGCTTTCGGCGACACCGAGGGGGAATTGGTGCAATTCTATTAGCACTGAGTAGTTGGAAAAGGGAAAGACAGGACAGCCAAATCTTTTCTGTCGTTACTTATCAGAGACTAACCCCTGCAACGAGCTTCCTTGCAGCTCAGAAAGTGTTTTGGATGTCCTGTATGTTTGTTTGTATGAAGCATGCAAATTACTCGTCTCAGAGAGCC